>JAIFLB010000012.1 GCA_020049245.1 Betaproteobacteria bacterium
CCATGGACATCTTTACCCAACAGCTCGTCAACGGCCTTGTGCTGGGCAGCATCTATGCGCTGGTCGCGCTCGGCTACACCATGGTTTACGGCATTCTGGAGCTGATCAACTTCGCGCATGGCGAGGTGACCATGATCGGCGCCATGGTGGCGTTGACGGTGATCGGCATTCTGGTCGGCGTCGCGCCCGACATGCCTGGCATCCTGGTCGTGCTGGGCGGCATTCTGGTGGCCATTCCGGCCTGCATGCTGTTGGCCTTCGGGATTGAAAAAGTCGCTTATCGACCGCTGCGCAAAGCGCCCCGCCTGGCGCCGCTGATCACTGCCATCGGCGTGTCGATCATTCTGCAGAATCTGGCGATGCTGATCTGGGGCCGACAGTACGTGTCGTTCCCGGAGATTCTGCCCACCACCAAGTACGAATTTCTCGGCGCCCATGTCAGCCTGCTGCAGATCAGCATCGTGGTGCTGGCTTTCAGCATCATGGCCGGGCTCTGGCTGCTGGTTGAGCGCACCCGGCTGGGCCGCGCCATGCGCGCGACCGCGCAATCGAAGGAAGTCGCCGAACTGATGGGGGTGAACGTGGACCGGGTGATTTCCGCCACCTTCATCATCGGCGCCGCGATTGCCGCGATTGCCGGCGTCATGGTCAGCGCCTATTACGGTCTGGCGCATTACTACATGGGCTTCATGCTCGGTCTGAAAGCATTCTCGGCGGCGGTGCTGGGCGGCATCGGCAACATCGCCGGGGCGATGCTGGGCGGCTTGTTGCTCGGCGTCATCGAAGCGCTGGGCGCGGGTTACATCGGCGACATCACCGGTGGTTTCCTGGGCAGCCATTATCAGGATGTGTTCGCCTTCTTCGTGTTGATTGCCGTGCTGGTTTTCCGGCCGTCCGGCCTGCTTGGCGAACGGGTGGCGAATCGTGCTTGACGTTTTGCGCAAGCGGCCGCGTCTGACCGCCGTTCTTCTTGCGCTGCTGCTCGCCGCATTGCCCTTCATCATGGGATTCGGTCTGGGCAATTCCTGGGTGCGGGTACTCGATTTCGTTCTGCTCTATGTGTTGCTGGCGATCGGTCTGAACATCGTCGTTGGCTATGCCGGCCTGCTTGATCTCGGCTACATCGCGTTCTACGCCATCGGCGCCTACCTCTACGCCTGGCTGGCGAGTCCGCATTTCGGCCTGCATCTGCCGTTCTGGCTGGTGTTGCCGCTTGGCGCCATGCTGGCCGGGCTGTTTGGCGTCCTTCTCGGATCGCCGACCTTACGTTTGCGCGGTGATTACCTGGCCATCGTCACCTTGGGTTTTGGCGAGATCATTCGCATCTTCATGAACAACCTGAACGCGCCGTTCAACCTGACCAACGGCCCGCAGGGCATCAATCTGATCGATCCGGTCAGCGTCGCCGGGTTCTCTTTCGGCAAGCCACTGCACATTTTCGGTATGACTTTGCCGCCGACCTATTTCTACTACTACCTGTTCCTCGCCTTTACCCTGCTTGCCATTTTCATTGCCATGCGTTTGCAGGATTCGCGCATCGGGCGGGCCTGGGCGGCGATTCGTGAAGACGAAATCGCGGCGGCGGCGATGGGGGTCAACACACGCAACATGAAGCTGCTGGCGTTCGCTATGGGCGCCACCTTCGGCGGACTCGCCGGCGGTTTGTTTGCGGCCTTCCAGGGCTTCATCAGCCCGGAAAGCTTCAATTTGTGGGAATCCATCCTGGTGCTGTGCATGATCGTGCTGGGCGGCATGGGCAATATTCCCGGTGTGATACTGGGCGCGATTCTGCTGACAGTGATTCCCGAGGCGCTGCGTTATCTGGGCGATTTGCAGCGCGCGACACTGGGTCATGTGGTGGTCGATCCGTCTGATCTGCGCATGCTGCTGTTCGGTGTCGCGCTGGTCGCGATGATGTTGTATCGGCCTGCTGGCTTGTTGCCTTCACGCGTGCGTCGGCGCGAGTTTGCGGCCAAGGATGGCGTCGCAGAGCAGGAACAGGCCGATCTTTACGACGCCAAAGCATGAAAGTGGATTCCTTGTTGCGTGTTTCCGGCGTCACCAAACGCTTTGGCGGCCTGGCGGCATTGGAAGACGTTTCTCTTGATGTGCGCCTTGGCGAGATCTACGGCCTGATCGGGCCCAACGGCGCCGGCAAGACGACATTGTTCAATTGCATGACCGGCCTCTATAGCTTGACTGCAGGCGAGGTAAAACTCGATGGGGTCACCTTGCAGGGGCTGAAACCGCATCAGATCGTCGAACGCGGCTTCGCACGCACATTCCAGAACATCCGTCTGTTCGCCAACATGACGGCATTGGAGAACGTCATGGTCGGTCGGCATGCGCGCAGTCGGGCCGGCATATTGGGTGCTGTTCTGCGTGGGCGTGGCACGCGTGCCGAAGAATCTGATATTCGCGATAAGGCGCGTCACCTGATGGACTACGTCGGGTTGCACAACAAAGGTCGCAGCCTGGCCGGACATCTCGCCTATGGCGATCAACGCCGCCTGGAAATTGCGCGCGCGCTGGCTACTGAGCCGAAGTTGCTGGCACTCGATGAGCCGGTGGCGGGCATGAACCCGAGCGAACGACGCCAGATGAGCGAGCTTTTTCAGCGCGTGCGTGACGGTGGCGTCACGCTGCTGTTGATTGAACATGATGTGAAGCTGGTCATGGGCTTATGTGATCGTGTCGCGGTCCTGGATTACGGCCGCAAGATTGCCGAGGGTGATGCTGCCAGCGTACAACGGGATGCGGCGGTGATCGCGGCATATCTGGGAGGCACGCCGACATGAGCTTGCTCAAGGTTAGCGGGCTGAAGGTGGCTTACGGCGGCATTCAGGCGGTGCGCGGTATTGATTTCCATGTCGATGAGGGGGAGCTGATTTGCCTGATCGGTGCTAACGGCGCAGGCAAGAGCAGCACGCTGAAAGGCCTGATGGGGTTGGTCAAGCCGCATGGTGACGTGCAATTTGCCGGCGAGCGCCTGCATAAACTGCCCACCCATGCCATTGCTGCGCGTGGCATGGCGCTGGTGCCGGAAGGGCGCGGCATTTTTGGCCGTCTGACCGTGGCTGAAAACCTTGATATGGGCGCTTATCTCAGGAATGACCGCGAAGGCATTCGAGCCGATTTAGCCCGTGTTTATCACCTGTTTCCGCGCCTGATCGAGCGCTGCAAGCAACTTGCCGGAACGCTTTCAGGTGGAGAGCAGCAAATGCTGGCAATCGCGCGCGCCTTGATGGGGCGGCCGCGTTTGCTGTTGCTGGATGAGCCAAGCATGGGCCTGGCGCCTTTGATGGTGCAGAAGATCTATGAAACGATCGGCATGATCGCGGCCGAGGGCGTCACCATCCTTTTGGTCGAGCAGAATGCCAATCTGGCGTTGCAGGTCAGTCATCGTGCTTACGTCATGGAAAGCGGAGAGATCACCTTGTCCGGCGCCTCTGACGAACTGGCAAAAGATTCACAGGTCCGGGCTGCGTATCTGGGCGATTGATGGGATGCTCGTTTAGTGTGCATAATTTTGTATGTTGCCAAATCGCAACATGTGATAAGCGGCACTTTCGGCTTATTGTCGGGACAATCGAAAGTTCCAATTTTGGTCTCTATACTGCGTCCCGTTGTTCAGATTTCTTCCTTTCTTTTCAAACATCTAGGAGTAGTAGACATGAAAAAACTTTCCGCCTTGATCCTGGCCCTGATCGCTCAATCCGCTGTTGCTCAGACCGTTACCCCGGAAGCCACCGCAGCTCAACTGCTGGATCCGGCCAAGGTTGCCGACATCGCCAAGGACCCCAAGGTTGCTGTTGCCGCCATGACCAACATGATGGACCCGGCTACCACGATCGCGCTGATGCAGAAATCGATGGACCCCGCTACGTTCACCAAAATGATGCAGGCTGGCATGTCTCCTGACATCCTGAAAGCTTACGCTGGTTTCATGGACCCCAACATGTACACCAAGTGGCTGGCTGCTTCCCTGGACCCGAATTTCTACACGGCTGCCATGGCTCCCCTGCTGAACCCCAACATGTACATGAAGTGGCTGGCTGCTCCTCTCGACCCGCGCGTTCTGCAGATGCTGGCTGCTCCGTTGAACCCCAACATGTACACCAACTGGGCGATGGCTCCTTTGGCTCCCGCCAACATGAACCTGATGATGGCTCCGCTGAACCCCAATCTGTACACCCAATGGGCCGGCGCTGCGGTTAACCCGAGCACCTATGGCACCTGGGGTCAGTTCATCAACCCGGCTTCCTACGGCAACATCGCCAACCCGCTGGCTGGCTTCATCCCTGTTCCCGCCAAGTAATCCCGCCAAGTAATTTCGGCGTATTCTGGCGGTAAAAATGGGCGAAACCTAAGGGTTTCGCCCTTTTGTTTTGAGTCAGTTTCACATGTTAAGATTCGATTAAAAGTTTGGTATCCGTTCAGATGAATAGGGTTTTGATGATGAAGTGCCGCAAGCTGATTGCGTTGGTAAGTTTGATCTGCTGTTCGGCGCCATGGATCGAAGCTCATGCGGGTATCGGGACGTTGGCTGAACCGACGCAAACCGGTTCATTGAAAAAACCGGTCAAACGATTGACTGAAAGTGTTGTCCGACCAGATGGCCGTGTCGTTGACCGGCTCGCCGAGTCCAATACGTCGAAATCGATTCCTTCCGAAGACCAACAGGGCGCTATTCCTGCGACGCCGGAAGCATGGTTATCGCGCATGCTGGATCCGACCAGGAACGGGCTGGTGGCGAAACATCCTGAATTGCTGGCCGAATGGCTCGATGCCATTACCGAACCCCGTTTCATGACTGCGCTCGCATCCGTCGCCATGTCTCCGGATACCTATGCCAAGACACTTGGAAAAATGGTAAATCCTGCAACCGTGCGGAATTGGTCCGAGCTGGCCGATCCACAAATCATGCTGCGCTGGATGATGGTCGGAAGCGATCCGGCCTTCTACAGGGCTATCTATGACCGAATGACCGATAGTGGCAAGTTGCGTCGTTGGGGGATTGATCCGGTTTCGAATAAAGCCTCCTCTGCGCGTGATACGGCAAATGCGTATGACAAAGAGTGGCTGCATTTGCCCAACCAAGAGGCAACCGGAAATCCCTGGCTATTGAATACGGCGAATTACCGTTACTGATGGGGTGGCTAGCTGACAGCTTCGGGTGTTGATGTCTCGATCTTCAGACGCCAGCGCAACCAGACACGTAGCCGCCGGAAGTCGGTTGCAGGCATGCTGTCCGGCAAAACCACCAAGCTGCTGTATCCTCGTTGATTGGCGATAGCCAAGCGCAAGACAATACAAAACGACCAAACCACGCTGCTGTTTGAAATGCGCGTTGTCTGCCATTTCCCTTCCTGCCAGATCATCAATTTGCCCTCGTCATCTCCGCGCAAGCGGAAATATGTGCTTGGGCGCAAGTGAAGCAACAGGCTAACCGTCAACATAACAGCACCCGTCCATTGTGAGAGGGACGGCAAGTCGGCGAGAAACAGGGCGCAGATGCCAGCGATATGGGTTGTGATCAGAAATAAGCGCAATTGCCGCGAGCCACCAATCTCAACCAACAACGGTAGCGGGAACCTGGCCGGATGCATGTTTGGCGGATCAAGCAGGCTCTTTCAAAGCCCTGCTCGTTTCAGTAAGGCCTCAACGTATCTGGCCGGGATGGCGTAAGTGATGCCGCTGGGGTCACGAATGACGTTCTCTTTTGCGCCTTTGATGAAAACCGAGTTGATCACGCCGATCACCTTGCCGGTGTCCCCGTCATACAGCGGACTTCCGCTATTTCCTGGATAGGCGGTGGCATCAAGCTGAAACATCAAAAATGGATTGTCGGCCCGCTTGATCAGTTTTGCGGTCAGATTGCGGGCGCCCGGCGGCGGGCTGTAAACCGGCGCGATGGCGGCAAGTCCGGCACGGTGCGTGGCGGGGTAGAGTCCGAGTACAGCCCCGATCGGAAAGCCGGTGAAATAATACATATGCCCCTCGCGGGCGGCATCGGAATTCGCCAGTTGCAAGGCTGACAAAGCTTCGCCTTCGATCCTCAGCAGCAGAAGGTCATGCTCGGGGTCGCTATCGACCTTCTCTGCCTTGCGCACGATGACGCCATTCGGCGTGCGCAGGAATACCGCTAATGATTCGCCTTTTTCATCTTCAACCAGGGTCGGCGCGACATGCGCATTCGTGATGACATGTCGGCCATCGGCAACGACAAATCCAGTGCCCATCAACTTGATGCGAGGACTGCGCAAGGGGTGCACGGTGCCGATGCCGGCAATGGAGGCTTTGATGCGCGGCAGGATATCGGTGATCTCAGCCCGAGCAGGCGTGAAAATTGTGCTAAATGCAATTAGCAGCGCTGCCGTTATAAGCAAAGCGGGTTTGTTGCGCATAGTCGGGGTTCCTAAGTTGCTGCCACACTGTTGCATGGCGGTGTCATGCTACAGGCAGGCAAATGCTTGGGTAGAATGTTTGTTTGATTGATTCACTTTTCGTTCCTTTTGGGAGAAATCATGACCATTGTTGCTGTAGTCGGTTTGGGCTACGTTGGCCTGCCTCTGGCGGTGGAGTTTGGCAAAAAATTCGAGACCATTGGTTTTGATTTGTCCGAAGGCAAGATTGCCAATTACAAAAACTACTGTGATCCAACTGGCGAAGTCAGCACAGCGGATCTGAAGGCTGCGACCCAGCTCAGCGTCAGCACTGATCCGAGCACGATCTCGAAAGCCGATTTCATCATCATCGCCGTGCCGACGCCGGTCGATGAGGCGCATATTCCCGATTTCTCACCCTTGGTCGGTTCTTCCACCACGGTCGGCAAGCATATGAAGAAGGGTGCCACCGTCGTTTATGAATCGACGGTCTACCCTGGCGCCACGGAAGAAGTCTGTATCCCCTTGCTGGAGCAGCATTCCGGTATGAAATGGAAACAGGATTTCCATGTTGGCTACTCACCGGAACGGGTCAATCCGGGCGACAAGGAACGCACCATTACCAAGATCGTGAAAGTGGTGTCCGGTGATGACGGCCCGACGTCCGAAGCGGTCGCCGAACTGTATGCCTCGGTGATCGTCGCCGGCGTGCATCGCGCCAGCTCGATCAAAGTGGCTGAAGCCGCGAAAGTCATCGAAAACACCCAGCGCGACCTGAACATCGCGCTGATGAACGAACTCGCCCTGATCTTCGACCGCCTCGGCATCGACACGTTGGAAGTGTTGCAGGCTGCCGGTACCAAGTGGAATTTCCTGCCCTTCCGTCCCGGTCTGGTTGGCGGCCATTGCATCGGCGTTGATCCTTACTACCTGACCCACAAAGCTGAAATGCTGGGTTACCACCCGCAAGTCATTCTCGCCGGCAGGCGTATCAATGACGGCATGGCGGCCTATGTCGCGCAGCAGACCGTCAAGGGCATGATCAACAATGGCGGCACCGTCAAGGGTGCCAAAGTCATCGTGCTGGGCCTGACATTCAAGGAAAACTGCCCGGATCTGCGCAATTCCAAGGTGGCCGATCTGGTCAAGGAGTTGAAGGACTTCGGCTGCGATGTCCTGGTGCATGACCCGATTGCCGAATCGCCTGAAGCCGAACATGAATACGGCATCAGCCTGACGCCTTGGGATCAACTGCCGAGCAATGCCGATGCCGTCGTGGCGGCGGTATCGCATAAGGAATATCTGGCCATGTCGCTGGCCGAGCTGACCTCAAAGCTGCGCCCTGGCGGCGTCTTTACCGATGTCAAGTCAGCTTATGACCAAGCCGCGATCAAGGCCGCCGGATTCAAACTCTGGCGTCTCTGATCCTGCTGAAACGGCTGCTTCAGCCATCATGCTGGAGTGGCCGCCTTGTTTTCGCATTGCATAATGCCCAGCCAACCTAAAACCTGGTTGATTACCGGCGTTGCCGGTTTCATTGGCAGCAACCTGCTGGAGCAGTTGCTCAAGCTGGATCAGAACGTGGTCGGACTGGATAACTTTGCCACCGGCCATCGTTACAACCTGCATCAAATAAGAGATGCGGTGACGCCCGAGCAATGGGCGCGTTTCCGTTTCAATGAGGGCGATATCCGTGTTCTGGGCGATTGCCAAGCCGCTTGCGCGGGGGTCGATTACGTCCTGCATCAGGCTGCCCTCGGCTCGGTTCCACGTTCGCTGGAAGACCCGATCACCACCAACGGTACCAACATTGATGGTTTTCTGAACATGCTGGTGGCGGCGCGCGATGCCAAGGTGTCGCGTTTCGTCTATGCCGCTTCCAGCTCCACCTATGGCGACCACCCTGGTTTGCCGAAGGTCGAAGACGTGATTGGCAAACCCTTGTCGCCGTATGCGGTGACCAAGTTGGTGAATGAGCAATA
>JAIFLB010000061.1 GCA_020049245.1 Betaproteobacteria bacterium
ATCGGCCAATTGGATTTCGAGACGCCGCCAGTGGTGGACAGCGAGATCGCTGAAATTCGCCAGCTTGCCGAGGCGCAATCGGCCATGCGTGTCATGTTGCTGGGCAACCAGAACCGGTTGGCGGTCCAGGCAGAAGATTTGCGCCGGCAAATCGACGCGCTAAAGGTAGCCGAGGCGCGGATCAAGGAGAGCGAGACCTACAACAAGGTGCTGTTCTTCGATTCGCTGATCCCGCTGGTCGTGCTTGACCCGGAAACCGGACGTTTTGTTGATTGCAATCAGGCGGCAGCCAGGATTTATCAGTTGGAAGATCGTGCCACGGTGCTTGGACTGTCGCCGCTGGATGTCACCACCCCCACCCAGTACGACGGTCGCCCGTCGGCCGAGGTCATCGCGGAACATGTCCACATTGGGCTGCAACAGGCGTCCGAGGTATTCGAGCTTCGCCACCTGCGACCGGATGGCTCGGAATGGGATGCGGAAGTGCATCTCATGGCTTTCCGTTTTCATGATCGCAGATTGCTTCAGATGGGTTTGCAGGACATCACCGAACGCAAAGGCGCAAAGGAAAAACTGCAACGCCTGGCTTTCTACGACACCCTGACCGGGTTGCCGAATCGGGCTTTGCTGCTGGATCGCCTGGAACAGGCGCTGGCCAACGCGCAGCGTCACGCGCAACCGCTCGGCTTGCTGTTCCTTGATCTCGACCACTTCAAGGAAATCAACGATACCCAGGGACACTCGATGGGCGACCGCGTATTGCAGGAACTGGCGCGGCGTTTTCAGGCCGTCCTGCGCCAGGATGAGTCCATGGCGCGCATGGGCGGTGACGAATTTATCGTGCTGGCTGCAAACACCGATCAGGTTGCCGCCGCGCTCATCGCGGAACGCCTGCTGGCGGCGTTGGGCGAGCCGCTGGCGGCGATGGGACACCAGTTTTCCCTTGCCGCCAGCATCGGCATCGTGCTCTACCCGCTCGATGGCAAGACGCCGGACGACTTGCTGCAACATGCCGATGTGGCGATGTACCGCGCCAAGGCCTCCGGTGGCGGCTATCGTTTCTACCGGCCGGAAATGAGCGATGGCCTGGCAGAAAGGATGGTGCTGTTGCGCGACCTGAAGGCGGCGCTGCAAAAGCACCGTGGCGAACTGTCATTGCACTATCAGCCGCAGGTCAATCTCGTCGACGGCAAGTTGATCGGTGCCGAGGCGTTATTGCGCTGGCATTCGCCGGAACATGGTTCGCTCAGTCCGGCGGTGTTTATACCGATCGCCGAAGAACGCGGGCTGATGGTCGAACTCGGCGCCTGGGTGCTGGAAGAAGCCTGCCAACAGCTGAACACCTGGCAGGCCGCGGGCCTGACGCTGCCCGGACGCATGGCGGTCAACATCGCCACCCAGCAGATCGAAAGCGTCGACTTTCCTGAGCAGGCGCTGGCCATCGTGCGCCGGGCCGGGCTGTCACCCGAGATGTTCGACCTGGAATTGACCGAGAGCGGACTCATGCGAAATGTCGAACTGGCCATCAACATTGCCGGCCGCCTGAAAACAATGGGTTTCTCGCTCTCGATCGACGATTTCGGCACCGGCTATTCCTCGCTCGCGTATCTCAAGCGCTTGCCGGTGGGCAAGGTCAAGATCGACATCTCGTTTGTGCGCGACATGCTGGATGACCACAACGACTACGCCATCGTCAACACCATCATCGGCATGGGCCGCACGCTGGAGAAGACACCGGCTCAGGCTGAAACCCTGCTGGCGATGGGCTGTCTGGCGGCGCAGGGTTATCACTTCGGCGCGCCCGAAAGCGCGTCCGCTTTCGCCCGGCGTTGGCTGATGCAGCCGACGCCGGAAGGACAGGCTTGATGCCAAGCCTCGCATTTTTTCCTGGAAACCTCATTCGACCGCAGATTTATCTCCGGGAAACCGCTTGGTTACTGGCGAGTGGCTGATTTCCCCATTCACCAACCGGATCAGGTGGCAAAGCGGTAGGAGGCGCCGCTTGCGGGCCGATCCCTCGACGCTCCTACAACGCGGCCAACTGCCTGATTCAAGTTCAAATTTCACGCGCTGTTGTTCAAGATTTCAGCCATCTTGAGTTTCTCGGCGAGAGGGCCTCGGATGTCACCGTTCGCCCTGCCGGCAATCCAGCATCATGGCGCTTCCGCATCGGCCCGTGGCGCTACCCGTACCGCCACCCAGCGCAGCTCGCAGCGCTCGGCATCCGGTAGTGCTGGGGATGACGCTGAACGCGGCGCCTCGCCGTCAACTGGCAATGATGCCGGAGGCAACAATGCCAGGCAGTCATGCAGGCCGGGCGCATCGGCGCACTCGCAATACAGCCCATCCACCGCTTCCAGGTCGCCCAGTCGCAGCTTCGGCAGGTCGCGCCAGGCCAGTAAACGCATCAGCAGCGGGTTGCGGGTGATCGGCGGGCGACCGGGCTCGAGGCGCAGGTAATACACCAGACGCGGCGGGAAGCCGTTGCGCAGGCGCACCGGGTTTTCGTAGCGCGCCACGGTCTGCGCCTCGCCCAGCGGCAGCCCGGCGCTGCGTGGATCACCGTAACGGCTATGGCCGAATTCATGCGACAGGATGGCAAACGGATCGACCGGCTCGCCGCTCATCTGGAACTGGCAGCGAAATCCCCTGCGTCCCATGCGCACGCTGGCCGCCGCCGCCATCGAACCGATGCCGTCGTAAGCGAAGATACGGAACACCGACACGTCCTGGGCGAACAACCCCGCCTCGGACAACCGGCCAGTGATCAGCGCCGACAAGGGCGGTCGCGGCCCGCCGTCGAGATGCGCCCGCCAGACTGTCGCGTCGTAGTCAAGATAACCCTGGTTGAACAGACGCAGCGTGTCGTCGGCCATCTCGCGGAACCACACCGCGCCGGCGTCGGACAGGGCGAAGCGTTGCAGCAGTTCGATCTGCTCGGGGAAAAGCGGCAAGGCCATGGGAACCACCCGAGGCGCGGTGACCAGATTGAGCTTGCGCGCCAGCGCGAAGTGTTCGGCGCGACGGGCATGCTCCACGGCGGCGTCGGTTGGTGGCGTCGCGCGGCGTCCGACACGGACTACGCCGTCCTCGGTGGCGAACACCACAATCTCGCCGCCGGCCTGCCAACGCGCGCCAAGTTCCTGTTCCAGGTCCACCGGCAGGCGCGTCTCGGAGGGCGGTTGTATGGCCTCCGTCGTCACCTCGGCCAAAACCGGGCCGCACACCAACGCAGCCAGCAACAACACAGATGCCAGCAGCGCCCGCTGCAACATCGGATGCAGGCTCATGCCGCGCAGCATCATGGCGAGGATTCAGGCATCCCGACCGCATGGGAAAAGCGCAGTCGATTCTGCTCGCCGCTGATGATGCGAAATTTTTGGCTGCGTTTCGGGCGCTGTCGGGGATGGCATGAAGCGGATTCGGTTGAATTGATCAGTTTGAGCAGGTGACGAGCCACTTTCTGCAATTTGGACATCGTACTTGGAACTCGCGCGCTGTTGCATCCGTTTACTGGCCGCCGCGCCGCAAGGTTTCCGCCGCCGGCGTCTTGTGCTCAAATCCCGCCCTTCCGCCGCACCAATGCAGAGCGCGCCAAGCGCAGCCTCCCGCCACAGCATGAAAATCACCGTCAGTGAACTGATCGTCCGCTACCTGGAACGCCTCGGCGTCGAAGTCATCTTCGGTATGCCGGGTGCCCATGTGCTGCCGATCTACGACCAGTTGCGCGATTCGAAGGTGAAGACGGTGCTGGTCAAGCATGAACAGGGCGCGGCGTTCATGGCCGGCGGTTATGCGCGCGTGTCGCATCAGCAGGGCGAGGACAAGATCGCTGCCTGTATCGCCACCGCCGGCCCAGGCGCGACCAATCTGGTTACCGGCATCGCCAATGCCTATGCCGAACGCCTGCCGGTTTTGATCATCACGGGTGAAACCTCGACCTACATCTTCGGCAAGGGCGGTCTGCAGGAAAGCTCCGGCGAGGGCGGCGCCATTGACCAGGGCGTGCTGTTTTCCAGCATTACGCGTTATCACAAGCTGATCGAACGCACCGATTACCTCGGCCAGGTGCTGAACCAGGCGACGCGGGCGCTGTTCGGGCGCGAGCCGGGGCCGGTGCTGCTGAGCATTCCGTATAACGTGCAGAAGGAAATGGTCGATGCAGATGTGCTCGATCACCTGCATTTGGAAGTGCCTGCACCGCGCCAGTCCATGCCGGTGGCAACGCATGATGGTTCATTGACCGCGCTGGCAGGGTTGATCCAAGCTGCCCAATATCCGGTGATCATCGCCGGTTATGGCTGCATCAAAGCCGGTGCGCGTGAGCAGGTGGCGGAGCTGAGCCAGGCGCTGCACATCCCGGTGGCATCGAGCTTGAAAGCCAAGGGTGTGGTCAGCGAAGGCAGCGCGCTGTCGCTCGGTTGCCTTGGCGTCACCTCGAATGGCCAGGCCTATCGCTACATCGTCGAACACGCCGATCTGGTGATTTTTCTGGGCGCCGGTTTCAACGAGCGCACCAGTTATCTGTGGGACAAGAAGCTGCTCGCCGGCAAAAAGGTGGCGCAGGTGGATCGCGATGCCGGCCAGCTGGGCAAGGTGTTCAAGGCCGATGTGGCGATACACGGCGATATCCGCGAAGTGCTGACGGCGTTGCTGACGACACTGGAAGGCACTGAACGGGGCAGTCTGGACAAGCTGGACGACCATCGTGAAAACGAAAGTCAGCCGCTGGCCGAGGCCGCCGCCGCGCAGCGCGCCAAGTTCCGTTTGATGGAAGCGTTTTACAGCGGCCTTGCCCGCCGCTTCCCGCATGACGCGCTGATCTTTGACGACAACATCGTGTTCGCGCAGAGCTTTTTCGATGTTTCCGACGCCAATCACTATTTCCCGAATTCCGGCATTTCCTCGTTGGGGCATGCGATTCCGGCCGCCATCGGCGCACATTTCTTTGCGCCGGGGGCGCCGACTTTCGCCATCCTCGGCGACGGCGGTTTCCAGATGTGCTGCATGGAAATCATGACCGCGGTGAACTACAACATCCCGCTCAATGTGGTGGTGATCAACAACGCAACCATGGGCCTGATCCGCAAGAACCAGTTCCAGTTGTACGGCGAGCGCTACATCGACTGCGACTTTGTGAACCCGGATTTCGCGTTGTTGGCGCGGTCGTTCGGCATTCAGCATCACCGCATCGAAACCGAAGCCGATCTGGACGTCCTGTTCGCCGACGCCGACCTGACCGGTACGATCAACCTGATCGAAATCCTGCTCGACAAGAATGCCTTCCCTTCCTACCTGTCGGCTCGCTGATCCTTCGGAGCAGATCGCAGCGCAACTCGCCGTCATTGCACGCTTCGAGGCGGCGTTGTGGGACGGCGGTTTTAACGAGAATCTGCTGGCTTCGTATCAATCGGCCTGGCGGCGGCTGGAGGCGCTGCTTGATTCGCACCTCGCAGAAAGACACCGCTTCATCATCATCATCCCGGTCGCCGACAGCCCGATTCATCTGCGCGACTGCCTCGCCAGCCTGCTCGAACTCTGCCGCGCTTTTGGCTATGGCGGACAGGATGAACACGGCTGCTGGCGCAAGGTTTCGGTACTGCTGGCCGACGACTCCAGCGATGCCAGCGCGATCGAACAACAGCGCGCGATTGCCGCCGAATTCGATGCCGCCGGCCTGAGTACGCAATACTTTGGGTTGAGCGAACAACTGACGCTGATGGATGCGCTTGCCGATATCGACCTGACCGGCATCGTCGGCGTCCATGAGCGCGACGATTTCGGCCACAAAGGCCAGGCGATGATGCGCAATATTGCGTATCTGAAATGCGCTCAGATGAGTGAAGAACAGAAAAGTGACGAGCGCCTGCTGTTCTACACCCTCGACGCGGATCAGGAATTCAAGGTCAAGGTGGCGACGCCCGAAGGCGGCCGCGAGGTTTGCGCGGTTAACTTCCTGTATCACCTGGACGCGATTTTCAACCACGCTGAAGTCGATGTGCTGACCGGCAAAGTGGTCGGCGATCCGCCGGTTTCACCCGCCGTGATGGCCGGCAATTTCCTGGAAGATGTGATCGGCTTTCTGCATGAAATGGCCGCTGCAGAACCGGCACAACCGTATCGTCAACCGGGTAAAACCGGCGGCGGTGATGCGGCGTATCACGACATGGCCGATTTGTTCGGGTTCAAGCATGCGGAGAGTGCCTACCGTTACCGCTGCGCGTTGCCGGGAACGCCCAGCAATGCCGATTGCTTCGCCGACTTTTCGACGCGCCTGAACCGCTTCTTCCATGGCGAACATCCTACCCGCGTCACCTGGTACGACTATTCCGAAGCCGCCAGCGTGCAGCCGGCGCGCACCGTCTATACCGGCAACTACGTTTTCCGGCCCGAGGCATTGCGCTGGTTCATTCCCTTTGCGCCGCTGCGTCTGCGCATGTCCGGCCCAACCATGGGGCGTTTGCTGCAAGCCGAACTCGGCGCGCGATTTGTTTCCGCCAATCTGCCGATGCTGCACAAGCGCACGCTGGAAGCCACCGGCCAGTCGGAGTTTCGACCTGGCGTGCTGGATACCCTGCAAAGTCCACTGATCGATCTGTGCGGCGAATTCGAGCGTCAGTTTCACGGCGATGTGATGCTGTTCTCGATGCAGCGGCTGACCGCGCTGGGCTACCCGGCCGCGACGCTGGATGCCGGCACGGTGGATGCGACGCTGATCGCGATGCAACAGGAAATGCGCGAGACCTATCGCGCCAAACAAATCGCGATCCTGGATCGGTTGGCGCGGCTAAGAATTCTGTTGCATAACCCGGCGGGCTGGTGGCATCAGGCTACCGATCTGGCGCCGGCATGCGCGAGGTTTGCCTCATTCGCCGCCAATGTCGAACACAACTTCGGCACGACCTCCCCTTGCTACGCCCGCATCGACGATCTGGCACGTAGCGAGGATTGGCGCGCCAGGCAATCTGCCGCGATCCGTGACCTGCATGCCAATCGGCAACGCTGGATGTCGGCATTGACCGTTCTGCGCGCTTCAGACGCATGACCAATACCCCAGCAGGCCGCGATGAGCCCGCATAACCATTCCTGGATAGCGCGTTGGCAGCACCTTCTGTCGGCGGCAGAGCGGCGAGTCGAACGATGGATGGATGGCCTGGTTCAATCGTTGCGCGAGTTGATCCGTGTACTGAGCCAGCCGGAATTCTGGCTGAGCCTGATCTGGGTGTTATTGGCGGGCGGCGTATTGTTCGGCCTGGCATGGTTCGCGGTCAGCCAGTACGACACGTTTCTGCGCTTGCAACCCAAGCTGTGCACGAAAACGCTGAACAATACGCGCTTGCTGGTGATCGTCATGCTGGCCCCGCTGAGTCTGGTGTTTACCCTGGTTGCCAGCAGCGAGTTTCTTGCGTTGCGAAAACGGCTGGCAGAGAAAAGGCGCGCTCAAACAAAGGGCGCTGGCAGCGGCTGGCGCGGAGCCGGCTACTTTTGGGTCTATACCGGGCTGATGGTGCTGTCCTGGGCAATCCTGTTCTGGGCGATGCGCTGCTGAACGGCTTGCATGCGTTCAGGGCAGAAGCTGCGCCATAATACGAACAGTTGCAGCAGATCTTTTTTCGCCAACTACTTCCGCATTCACGGATTCAATAGGTGACACCTGCACAAGCAGAACGGTTTCACAATGATCGAACTTGTGATGGTCATTGTTATTCTGGGCATTCTTGCGGCGGTCGCAATTCCCCGCTTCATGGATATGCGCAGCGAGGCAGAGAAATCCGTGGTTTCCAGTCTGGTCGGCAGCCTTCGTTCCGCTCGCAGTCTGGCGTATAGCAAACTTGTTCTCTGCGGCGGTCTTTACGGCAACAACTCACCTCTGCATATGGGCCACTTTGTGCGCCTCGACAACAATCCTCCGGATGAATTTATTTGTACCAGCGGCAGCATTACCGGCCACACGATTGGTGTCGACGGGATTCGTGACAGTCTGCTGCAGAATTCGGGCGATAACATCATGGTCGGCATCAGCGACGACGTCATGACGCTGAATACCAAAACCGGGCGTGCCGTCACCATCACGCACAACCCGACCACCGGCGCTATCACCTGGGTGGCGACACCGATCTATTGAATCTGCCTGACCAGTTCGTGCAGTTCAATGCCCAGCGTGCCGCGCTGCTGAGCCTGCTAGCGCTGGTTCTGGTTGCGTCAGGCAGTCAGGCCGGGCTGGTCACACACTTCCTGATCGGCAAGCTGGTCTACAGTACTTCAGACGCCGCGACGCTGTTCTTCCTTGGTTATGCCGCGCTGGCGCTGGCCTGGTCTGCCGTCAATCGCCGCCAGCAAACCCTGCCACGCGCGCTCATCGGGTTGCTCTTTGTCTGTCTGCTGGCGGGCCATGTCACCAACCTGGCGGCTTCAGTTCAATACTTTCGTGGTCACGGTCTGCCTCTGGATGCGCATGTTCACCATTGGCTGGGCAGCGTCAATTCCTATACCTCGCTGATGCATAGCCACCTGGGCAAACCTTCCCTGGCGCTCGCCGCTGAGGCAATTGGATTTTCTTCGGGTCGCTACGACACGGGTGCGGCGCTCGGTGGCAGTCTGCCCATTGGCGTTACGGCGATGATCGGCGGCAGTTTCCTGATCGGCATGCTCGCCGCCGTGGCCTTGTTCCCAGGACTGATGGCGCGTCTGGATTGGCACCCGGCGGCAGTCATCCTGTATCTGGTCACGTCCAGCCTGTGCCTGAAGACACTGCTGGACGGCGGCCCGCTAAGTTATCGCGTACCGCCCTCCGCCCTGCTCCTGGCCAGCCTGCTGCTGACCACGAGTCGGGAACATTTGCAGCGCTTCTGGCGCGGCCCCGGCTGGAAACTGGCCTTTGTCCTGACCGCGGCCTATTTGTTGTTGTGGATGCAGCTTTCCGCCGAACGTCCGATTCCGTCTATTGGCGGCCTGCTGTTCACACTCGGAATTTATGGCTGTCTGCTGGTCTGGCTGATTGGCCGAATCCGCTGGCTGTTGGCGCTGCCCCTGCTGCTTTATCTCGGGCTGAATATCTGGGTTGATGCCCGCCTGAATCTGCTGCCTTACCTGGAACGATTCGGGCCGCTACATCGGGTGGCGGTGCTGCAGGCGGATGGCGGCATCACTCTGCCGACCCCCTCGCTCTACCAAGGCGTCGCTCTGCGCGAGGTTTATGCCCGCCTGGGTGAAGATCCCCTCAAACCACGCCGGGTGCTGATCTGGCGTCAGCATGAAACCGGCAGCCACGATCTTGAGAGTGTGGTGCAACTGATTGGCCTTGCCGGCCGGACTGGCAAGCTGATTCCCGGAGCCGGGCTCAGACTTAACGATATTCGGTTGGTTGGGCCGGAACGCTTGGGTTTTCGGATGACGGCGCCTGAGCAACTGGCGCCGATCCTGATTCACGGCGAAGGCGATGTGCTGAGCCGCGCGAATTACTATGTCTATCT
>JAIFLB010000205.1 GCA_020049245.1 Betaproteobacteria bacterium
CCGGCACGCCGGCGGAACTCGGCTGGCCGAAAGTCAACAGGCCGGAGCCGGCTTTCACCAGCAGGCTGTCGGCGTGGCCGTGGTAGCAGCCTTCGAACTTCACCAGCGTGTCGCGGCCGGTATAGCCTCGCGCGACGCGGATCGCGCTCATCGTGGCTTCGGTGCCGGACGACACCAGTCGCAGTTTTTCCAGGCTGGGCAGCATTTCGACCAGCTTTTCCGCCATCCGCAGTTCCATCTCGGTCGGCGCGCCGAAGCTCAAGCCGAGCGCGGCGGTTTCGCACACGGCTTTCACCACGTCGGCATCGGCATGGCCGAGGATCAGCGGTCCCCAGGAGCCGACATAATCGAGGTAGGACTTGCCATCCGCGTCCCACACCCGGCTGCCTGCGCCCCTGGCGAAGAAGCGCGGCGTGCCGCCGACCGAACGGAAGGCGCGCACCGGCGAGTTGACGCCGCCGGGGATGAATTTCTGGGATTGTTCGAACAGTTCGTCGTTGCGCGAGGTCATGCGGGTTCCTTGTCGGGTGATGCGGTAAAAAGTTGGCTGAATTTTAAGGCGGCTTGATACGGGTCTGGCGCGTCGTACAACGCGGTGATCACGGCGAGTAAATCGGCGCCGGCAGAGATCAGGCTTGCGGCGTTATCCAGCGTGATGCCGCCGATGGCGCAGACCGGCAAACCGGTTTTGCTTTTTGCTGCGTTGATCAACGCAGGGTCGGCGCGCCTGGCTTGCGGCTTGGTCGGCGACGCGAAGAAGCTGCCGAAGGCGAGGTAATCCGCGCCGGCATTTGCGGCAGCCTGCGCCAGAGGCAGGCTTTGGTAACACGATGCGCCGAGAATGTTGCCCGCGCGGGCGGCATCCAGATGCGCCCTGGCTGCGATCAGCTGGCCGTCGTCCTCGCCAAGATGCACGCCATCGGCTACACAGAATAGAGCGAGATCGACATCGTCATTGATGATCAGGCGGGCGCCATATTTTTCCGTCAAGCCGCGCAGCGCGACTGCCTGTTCCTGGCGGTGACAGTCTGATGTCTGCTTGTTGCGGTATTGCAGGACGCGACAACCCCCATCGAGAATCGCCGCAGTGACATTCAGCAGCCGACGTGTGTCGTTCCAGTCCGGCGTGATGGCATACAGGCCATGCAAGCGGGGTTCAGTCTTCATCATCCCCGCGTACCCAGTACAGGCGATCCGGAATGAATTGGCCCATGCCGGGGCGATAGGCGTTCTTCAACGTCTGGTAGGTGTATTCCTGCGCTTCCTTGACCGCTTCCGCGACGTCCTGCCCCAGCGCAAGCATCGCAGCGACTGCGGAAGCCAGCGTGCAGCCGGAACCGTGATAAGAGCCGGGCAGGCGATCCCAGTTGAGCCGATGTACAACGCCGCGCGTGTTGTACAAGGTGTTGGAAACCTGCGCGCCTTGCTCGTGGGCGCCGGTGATCAGAATGTATTCGGCGCCCATGTCGATCAGGCGGCGGGCGCATTCGGATAACTCCGGATCATCGCTTTCGGCGTCGTTATCTTCCGCCAGCCGCCGCGCTTCCAGGCTGTTTGGGGTCAGGATCGTGGTCTGCGGCAGCAGCAGGTCGCGCAGGGCGTAGATCAGTTCCTCGTTGGCCAGCGGATCGCCACGACCCGAAGTCAGTACCGGGTCGAGTACGAGCGGAATGTCTGGATAGTCGGAAACCACTTCGGCGATCGCGGCCACCGCTTCAACACTGCCGATCATGCCAATCTTGATCGCCGCCACCGGCATGTCTTCCAACACGCTGCGCGCTTGATCAGCGATCCATTCGGGGTCGATTGGAAGGAAATCTTCGACCCCAACCGTATCCTGCACAGTTACCGCCGTGACCACCGACAACGGGTGACAACCCAGGCTGGACAGGGTCAGGATGTCCGCTTGCAGGCCGGCGCCGCCGGTTGGATCGGTGCCGGCAAAGACCAGCACGGCGGGAATGGGCGCTATGGACATGGGGAAAACCTTGGCGTGTGCGAGAAGAATAGGCAGAATCCATTTTTACATAAGTCATTTGTGCCTGCCCGGCCTGCGCATGGAATATAAAACCTGGATGTGTTTACTATGTGGCTTCATTTATGACGAAAGCCAAGGCTTGCCCGATGAAGGTATCGCGCCCGGAACGCTTTGGCAGGATGTGCCGGTTAACTGGAGTTGCCCAGAATGCGGGGCGCGCAAGGAAGATTTTGAGATGCTGGTGATTTAACCTGCGTCATATGTTTTAAGTGGTTCAAAGTGAATTTGCTGAAGCGAAGTTAGCCAAAGCGAAGTCGGCGAAGCGTGGTTTCAACGTTTCAACCGTCTGATTTTTCGATCTGCGGTGTGGTGGAGGGCGAAAAGTGAAGAATCGTTGGTTTGCGACAGCGCTTGCGGTCTTGCTGGCTTTCAATGTCCAGGCGGCTGATCTGGTCCTGGATGTGACTCTGGACTATGACCAGAATCGAGATCACCTGGCGACCCAGACCACCTTCAAGGATCTCGCCAGGCATCTTTCCGCAGCCATCGGGCAGCCGGTCAAGATGGTCATGACGCAGAATGCCGAACGGGTTGGCGAACGCATCCGTACTGGCAGTTATTCGATCTTGCTGGCGCCGTCGCAGTTGATTGGTCTCGCGATGCGCATTGGTTACAGCCCCATTGCCAAGACCAAACAGAATGCGCGTGTGATGCTGTTGGCGACCAAATCCTCGAATGTGAAGAACTTCGAGTCCGCGCGCGGCAAGCGGATCGCGTTGCCACACCGCGAGTCGCTGGTGAGTTTTCTGGTCAACGGTGAGATGAATGCGCGAGGTTACTCCGCCAAGCAATACTTCGGCCAGATCAACTACATGAATCAATATGACGCAGCGCTATACGCCATGGAAATTGGCCAGGCTGATCTGGTGGCGGCGAAAGAGGATGTTGCCGAAGAATGGATGTTGCGGCGCCGGGATATCGTGCGAGTTCACACCTTCCCCAACGTGCCGGCGGCCGGAGTCGTCGTGAGCAACAAACTTGATGCGGCGACGAAAGACAAGCTGCGCCTGGCGTTTGCAAACATCGATAAAGATCTTGAAGCCCAACTGCTGCGATCTCGTTTAAGCGGGTTTAAAACAGCGGGACAGGCGGATTTCGAATATGTATCGACGCGAGGTTTCTACACGCCGGAAATTTCCCCCGGCATTAGCATTCCGACCGCGCAACAGGTCAAGCAACTACTCGGACAAGGCGTCAAGTTGTTCGATGTCAGGCCTCAGGCGCATTATCGCGAGGCGCATATTCCCGGCGCGATCAACGTCCACTATCAAATGAATAGTCCCAAGGAGGTCGAGTACGATGATTCTGTCGATGCTTTCGATCTGTCCAAGCTGCCCGCGGACAAGAAAGCTCCGATCATTTTTCAATGCAATGGTGCCGAGTGCTGGTACAGCTACAAGGCCGCGCGATATGCGTTGAAGCGCGGCTACACCAAGGTTTACTGGTTCCGCACCGGGTTGCCGGCCTGGAAAGGTGCGGGTTATCCGGTGCGCAAAGGCAACTGATCCGGGCGCGGCATGCATGCAATGAACGCGCTGTGCACGGGCATTATTTTCGCTGACCGTAATGTCGCGCCCAGGGATCGGGTAAATTCAAGGAATATCCCGTCTTGGCGCGGGTAAACAAACAGGATGCAAGGAGGCGGTTTGAATACTTCGACTACCGATGCCAGTGACTTGGCTGGGGCCAAAGTGATGGTGATTGACGACAGCAACACGATTCGTCGCAGCGCCGAAATCTTTTTGCTCAAGGCTGGATGCGAAGTCATTCTGGCCGAAGATGGTTTCGATGCGCTGGCCAAGATTACTGACCATCAACCGGAAGTGATTTTTGTCGACATCATGATGCCGCGACTGGATGGCTATCAGACGTGTGCGTTGATCAAGAAAAACCCGCGCTTGCGCGAGATTCCGGTGATCATGTTGTCCAGCAAGGATGGCCTGTTCGATCGCGCCCGCGGTCGTCTGGTTGGCTCTGATGAATACCTCACCAAGCCCTTCACCAAAGACACGCTGTTGGAAGCGGTTCGGCGTCATCGGCCGCAATCCAGCTGAGTGGATGTTCAGGAATATCCATGCCTGTAAAAAAAGTGTTGATCGTTGATGATTCGCCCACCGAGCGTTTTTATCTTTCTGACGTGCTGCGCAAGAACGGTTATGAGGTCATCACGGCGGATAGCGGCGAACATGGGATTGCCGTTGCCAAGATGGAAAAGCCGGACTTGATCCTGATGGATGTCGTGATGCCGGGTCTGAATGGATTCCAGGCCACGCGTCAGCTTTCGCGCAATCCTGAAACCCAGTCGATCCCGGTCATCATGTGCACCACCAAAGGCCAGGAAACCGACCGCGTCTGGGGAATGCGCCAGGGCGCCATCGACTATCTGGTGAAACCTGTAGTGTCTGAAGAACTGATCTCCAAGGTAAAGGCGCTCGGCTGATGCAAGAAAAACCAAGCTTGCGGGAATTTCAGTCGCAGCTGGCTGAAAAGCTGAAGCTGTCCGAGGTTTCACGCGGTGTCGTTTCAAAGCTGGGTTTTATCGCCGGCGGTCGCCATTGGCTGGTTGACCTGGATCAGGTCAATGAAGTGGTCACCGTTTCTGGCCTGACCGAGGCTCCCTGGGTTCAACCCTGGTTTATTGGCGTCGCCAGTGTTCGCGGCGTGCTTTACGGCTGTATCGATCTGGCCGCTTTCATGGGCCTGGCCGAGCCGATGCCTGCGGGCGAGTCGCGTTTGCTGCTGATCCATCCCCGTTTTGGTCTCAATGCGGCTTTGCGCATTGATCGCCCGCTGGGATTGCGGGTGTTGGCCGGTCTGCAACCAGAGCCGCAGTTGCCGGACGCCGATGCCTGGCTGATTGCGCGCTGGCGAGATGCTGACGGGCAGGTGTGGGACGAAATCAGTATGCAGACGCTGGCCACGACGCCGGCTTTTCTGGATGTAGGGTTGTCGTAATGGCATTTCCTTTTAGCGCTTGCCAAGTTCGTCTGTCGGTTCGTCTATCGGTTCTCCCACAGATTGGGCAGGGCGATGCTTATTTCACAGGGGTAACGCAATGGCAATGAGCAAGCCGGGCAATGTTCTCGGCAAATTATTCCAGCGAGTCTCGGACAAGATCGGGTCGGCTAGTTTGGGGAGTGAGAAAGTACCCCAGCGCTGGCAGTCGCTTGATCCTGACCAGTTCCCTGTACTGAAGTGGGTCAAACCTGAAAGCCGGCAGCCAGTTTTGACCGCCACTTTGCTGGTTTCGCTGTTGGTGACGGTGGCATTACTGATCTGGAACACGATTCAGGTTGGCAACCGCTCCGAGTACATCGAGATTGCAACCCGCTTGCAAATGTTGTCACAGCGCTATACCAAGACCGCGCAGCAAGCGGTGCTGGGAAACAAGTTTGCCTTTGGCCAACTGGATGACAGTCGCAAGGCATTTGCCGAAGGTCTCAATACCCTGATCGACGGTGGCGCCGGCGTGCCTTCGTCGCCAGGTGCCATTCAGGGTGATTTGGCCGAGTTGAAAAAGCGCTGGGATACCTCGAAAAAGAACATTCAGTATCTGGTCGAGCAACAGACGATGCTGATTGAATTGGCACAGGCACTGAATGAGATCAACCAGCGCAACAACGAGTTGCTTGACTTGACCGAACAGGTGGTTGCACTGCTACCGGCAGCTTCGAAAAAGCAACTCGCTTTCGCCAACCAACAGGCTTTGTGGACACAGCGGATGGCAAAGAACGCCAACGCTTTGCTGTCATCCGATGTGATCAATCCTGAAACCGCTTTCCAGCTTGGTCAGGATTTGATGACTTTCCGCGAGGTGCTCGACGCCTTGCTCAACAGCAGCGCCAATCTGGGTGTTCTGGCGATCGAGGATCCGGATGCGCGGGAAAAACTGCTTGAACTGGCGGAGGTGTTCACGCGTTTTGAAACGCAGACCAACCAGATTCTCAAGCGCATGCCGCAGTTGGTTGAAGCGAAGCGCGCGGCACGTGAAATTTTCGATGAATCAGAACAATTGCTGACCTTGACCCAGGGCGTCACCGAGCGCTATCAAAGCATCGGCAGTGCCCAATATCTGATCCTGGCGTTGACTTTCGGCGCTCTGGCGCTGATTTCCTTGTTGTTGCTGGGCATGCTCAATGTGCGCACGGCGCAGCGGCGGGCAGAAGAGGCGGCACAAGAAAACCAGCGCAACCAGGACGCGATTTTGCGTTTGCTGAATGAAATGGGCGATCTGGCGGAAGGCGATCTGACCGTGCAGGCGACGGTGACGGAAGACATTACCGGCGCCATCGCCGATTCGGTGAATTACGCAATTGAAGAATTGCGGACACTGGTGCAGGGCATCAACCGTGCTGCCGTGCAGGTGACGCAGACCACGTCGGAAGCGCGCGCCAGTTCCGAGAACCTGCTTTCTGCGGCTGAACAACAAGCCAAGCAGATTGGGGAAACCACGACTGCGGTGACGCAGATGTCGAATTCCATCGTGCAGGTATCGCAAAACGCGGCCGAGTCGGCTCGGGTGGCGAACCAATCACTCGATACCGCCCGTCGCGGCGGTGATTCGGTGCGGGGCGCCATTGCCGGTATGAATGCGATTCGCGACCAGATTCAGGAGACCTCAAAACGGATCAAGCGACTGGGCGAGTCGTCGCAGGAAATTGGTGAAATCGTCGACCTGATCTCGGACATTACCGAACAGACCAACATCCTGGCGCTCAACGCTGCGATTCAAGCGGCGGCGGCGGGCGATGCCGGACGCGGATTCAGCGTCGTGGCGGAAGAAGTGCAACGTCTGGCGGAGCGCTCCGCCAAAGCGACGCGAAGGATCGGCGCCATTGTCAAAACCATTCAGAGCGATACCCAGGATGCGGTCAACGCGATGGAGTCTTCGACGCAGGGTGTGGTGGAAGGGACCGTGCGTTCCGACGCGGCGGGCAGTTCCCTGGCGGAAATCGAGTCCGTCTCCGACCAACTGGCCGGGCTGATTCAGAATATTTCCCAGGCCACGCAAGCGCAAGCCAGCACCGCCGAGCGAATCGCTACCAACATGCAGCGGATTCTGGAAGTGTCGGGACAGGCTTCCGCTGCCGCGCGCGGCAGCGCCAGTTCGATTGGTGAATTGGCGGTGCTGTCGAACGAACTGAAAGTGTCCGTATCCGGTTTCAAACTCTAACGACTGCGCAATGAAGGTGGCGAGAAACCGCTATGTTCGCCCAACCGCAAACCCGCAATCCCTATTACACGCAGGATGAATCAACATGAGCGCTGAGACGGAATTTGATCTAGGTTCGCTCACCTGGGTAAAAGGTGAGCTCGATAACGCACTCGACGCGGCGCGACTTGCGCTGGTGGACTGGAATGGCGAAGACAGCAACCCGCTGAAAGCCGCCGCCGCGCATATGCACCAGGTCTATGGTGCGCTCCAGATCGTTGACTTGCAGGGGGTGTCGCAAGTCGCCGGGGAAACGGATCGATTGTTGTCCGAGATGGTGGCGCGCGAGGAACTGCGCAACCAGGCGTCGTGCGACATCGTGTTGCGCGCGATTGCTGCGCTGAAGAGCTATCTCGATGCCTTGATGGCGGGCGCGCCGCACATCGAGTTGCGTCTGGCCGCAATTCTGAATGAGTTGATGACGCGTCGTGGCGCTGC
>JAIFLB010000071.1 GCA_020049245.1 Betaproteobacteria bacterium
CTGCGTCAGCCGCGCCGGCGAATACTGTTTCATGATGCCGCTGGAACCCTTGGCGCAGAGCACGCCCTGGTTCAGCGGATGGTCGATATTGCCCTCGATGAAACGCACCTCGCCGTTCTTCAGATGCACCTTGATGCCGCAACGGCAGGCGCACATGTAACAGGTCGTGGTGCGGATTTCTTCATGCAGCGCGGGTGCGGCGGCTGGGGAAGCGGAGAGTGTGGTCGTCACGCGGAGCGTCCTTGCTGAATTCGTTCCGTTTGACCGGGATCAAGGAAATATCAGCGAATTAGAAAACGCTGATTTTCTCATGCGATTGGTATTGCTGAAAGATGAAAACGGTTCGAGCGGAGAGACAAGTCTGGAAGATGTTCACAAACTCAGTATGTGCCGTAAGCAATGGAAGGAATCGGTCTCCCCGGATATTCTCTATGCCAGCCATGTCCGTGAATGGGTAAGTGTTACAAACTTTAATTGATCAGAGTCCAATCGCCATGAAACCCCACGCCTTCATCGCCATGCCCTTCGGCACCAAGCCCGGTCCGGATGGCCAGCCCATCGACTTCAACCGCGTCTTCATCGAATTCCTCAAGCCTGCCCTGGAAGCCGCTGGCCTGGATGTGTTCCGCGCCGACCAGGAACAGCGCGCCGGAGACATCCGCACCGACATGTTCCAGGAGTTGTTGATGGCCGATCTGGTGCTGGCTGATCTGACTCTGGACAACCCCAACGTCTGGTACGAACTGGGCGTGCGCCATGCACTGCGCGCGCGCGGGGTGGTGCTGGTAGCGGGCGGCAAGGTGCCGATGGCCTTCGATCTCTACACCGACCGCAAGCTGCGCTACGACGTGCAAAACCTGATGCGCGAGGGCGGGCCGGACAAGTCTGTGCTGGAGTCGGACCAGGCCAATCTGACCCGCATGGTCCGGGAGACCATGGAGTCCTGGCATGGACGCAAGATCAGCCCGGTATACAGCTTGCTGCCGCAACTGCTGGAACCGGACTGGAAGTCGCTTCGCATTGGCGATGTGCGCGAGTTCTGGGACCGTTACGATGATTGGGAGGATCGCATCAAGCTGGCTCGCCAGGCCGGGCGGATCGGCGATCTCCTGACCCTGGCCGACGAGGCGCCGGTGGCCGCGTTTCGCGCTGAAGCCTGGATCAACGCCGGTCTGGCATTGCGCAAGGCGGAGCGTTTCGACTTCGCCCTGGAACAACTGGAACGCGGCTTGGAGGTTGAACCGGACAACCTGAAAGGTCTGCGTGAGCAAGGTATTTGCCTGCAACGTCTGGCTGTCGCCGGAGCGCCTGGCCACTCCCTGGAACGGGCGCGGGCGCATTATCGCGATGTGCTGGAAAGCCATCCGGACGATGTCGAAACCTGGTCGCTGCTGGGGCGTGTGGACAAGGACGCCTGGACCGAAGCCTGGCGCCGGCCAGGTGCTACGCCGGAGAAGATGCGCGACGACGCGGGCTACGAGGACGCCTTGTTGCGGGCGGCGATCGATAGCTATGCCAAGGGTTATCGCAGCGATCCCCGCCACTATTACTCGGGCATCAACGCCCTGACGCTGATGCATCTGCATCTTCACCTCACCGGCGATCCGCGTTTTGCGCGGGACATGGCCAGCATGGCCGGCGCGGTGCGTTTCGCGGCGGACAACGAGACTGACGAGGATCAGTTGTTCTGGGCGCTGGCCAGCCTGGGCGATCTGGAAGTGTTGGTTGGCACCCCGGACACGGTGCGGGCGGCTTACAAGGAAGCGATCGTCAGGAACGACAAGGACTGGTTTGCCCTCAATTCCACCCGCGCTCAATTGCAATTGCTCAGCGACCTGGGCTTCAGGCCGGAGAACGTCGAGGCAGGCATCACGGTTTTCGACCGCGCCATGGAACGGCTTGCGCCACCCGAGGCGCGCTGGCAACCCCGTCGGATCATCCTGTTCAGCGGCCATATGACTGACGAGCCCGGCCGCGCCAAGCCACGCTTTCCAGCCGACAAGGAAGACGTGGCGGCATCCGCCATCGCCGCCGTCCTGGAAGAGATGGGCGCCGGCCCGGACGATCTGGCCCTGACCCAGGGCGCTTGCGGCGGCGATTTGTTGTTCACCGAGGCTTGCCAGAAACGCGGTGTGCGGGTGAACTGGCTGCAACCCTTCGAGGAGCCGGAGTTCATCCAGCGCTCGGTGATCCGAGGCGGCGAGCACTGGCGCAAACGCTATCTGGATGCCAAGGCGGCTCTCGTCGCACCGCCACGCGCCGCGCCTGTCGAGCTGGGCGCGCCACCGAAGGACGTGGCTGAAGGTTACGCTTACGAGCGCTGTAATCTCTGGCTGCTATACACCGCGCTGTCATTTGGTCCGGATAAAGTCAACTTCGTCTGCCTTTGGGATGGTGGTGGCGGCGACGGACTGGGCGGCACGGCGCATATGTACAGGGAAGTGGAGCAAAGAATGGGGCGGGTCAGCCGGATTGATACCAACGCATTATTCACGCGCTGAATGGCTGTTCAATTTTTAATACTTGAATCAAAAACAGGAGGAAACATGAGTACAAAAGTCGAAGCAAAGCTGAAACCCGAGGGCGCCAAGAAAATCCTCGCCTGTGACGGCGGCGGCATTCTCGGGCTGATGAGCGTGGAAATCCTCGCCAAGCTGGAAGCCGATTTGCGGACCGCGCAGGGCAAGCCCGATCTGGTGCTGGCGGATTTCTTCGACTTCGTCTGCGGCACCAGCACCGGCGCGATCATCGCCGCCTGCGTCTCGGCGGGCATGTCGATGGATCAGATTCGGGAGTTCTATGTCGGCAGCGGCAAGCAGATGTTCGACAAGGCTTCGATCTTCTCCCGCCTGCGCTACAGCTACAACGACGAGCCGCTGGCGGAAAAGCTGCGCGGCGAGCTGAACAAAGCGCTGGGCTACGGCCCCAACGACCCCCCCGCCACGCTGGGCGACGAACACTTGCGCACCGTGCTGATGATGGTGCTGCGCAACCACACCACGGATTCACCCTGGCCGGTATCCAACAACCCGCGCGCCAAGTACAACCAGCGCGACCGCAAGGACTGCAATCTCAACCTGCCCCTGTGGCAACTGGTGCGCGCCAGCACCGCCGCGCCGACCTTTTTCCCGCCCGAGGTGGTGACATTGGCTGCGGGCACGCCGGACGAATATCAATTCATCTTTGTTGACGGTGGCGTCACCACCTACAACAACCCCGCTTTCCTGGCTTTCCAGATGGCCACTGCCGCGCCATACAAGATGAACTGGGCCACCGGCCTGGACAATCTGCTGATCGTCTCGGTGGGAACAGGCAGCGCAGCCAAGGCGCGGCCCGAACTGCAAGAGGACGATTTGTGGCTGCTCGACCATGCCAAGAGCATCCCCTCCGCGTTGATGAACGCCGCCAGCGCAGGCTGGGACATGGCCTGCCGAACCCTGGGCGAATGCCGCTTCGGCGGCCAGATCGACCGTGAAATCGGCGATATGGTCAGCAACCCCGGCGATTCCACCAACTGGACCGGCGGCAAGCAGTTCGCTTATGTGCGCTACGACCCCGATGTCACCCGCGCCGGCCTGGACGATCTGGGCCTGACGGAGATCGATGCAGCCCAGGTGCAGGTGATGGATTCGGTCAAATACATCCCTGAAATCCAGCGTGTCGGCAAGGCTTATGCCGACAAACACTGTGATGTCGCGCATTTGAAGGGGTTTGTTTAAGGCAAGCGAAAGGTAAGCGAAACCGTTTATGCAGGTAATCATCCCCACCACGCGATTGGTGGGGCTGTTCCAGCCATGATGTTGCCACCCCGCGCTCATGTGCTGATAGAAAAAACACAGGAGGAAATCATGTCCATCGATAACACCAACCACCACCAACTTGAACGCCGCCTCGCCGATATCGGCTGGGACGCGCTGTTGTCCAAACCCTTCACCCCATCCCCCGCCACTTGGGAGGATGAGGTGCTGTACTTCCTGATGCTTGACCGCTTTTCTGACGGTAACGAGCAGGGCTATCGCGATAATGCTGGCAGTCCGGTGGCGGCCGGTGCGACGCCGCCATTCCGCTTTGCCGACGATGCTTACCGGGCCGACCGCGCCGTCTGGGCGGATGCCGGCAACCAGTGGCTGGGCGGCACGCTGAAGGGGCTGGCAAGCAAGCTCGGTTACCTCAAGCGTCTGGGTGTTTCGGCTGTCTGGATCAGCCCGGTGTTCAAGCAGGTGGAATCGGACCGGCATGCCTACCACGGCTACGGCATCCAGAATTTCCTCGATGTCGATCCGCATTTCGGCAGTCGCCAGGATTTGATCGATCTGGTGCAAACCGCGCACGCGCAGGGCATCAAGATCATCCTCGACATCATCATCAATCACGCCGGTGACGTGTTCGGCTACCACGCCGACCGTTATCCGGATGATCGTGGCGGCATGGACCCACGCTGGGATGGCGGTCAGTACAGCGTGGCCGGCTGGCGCAACGCTTTCGGTGAGACCAACATCCCGTTCGGCCCGGTGGACGCAGCTACCCATCCCCACGCCTGGCCGAACGACGCGGTCTGGCCGGTCGAGATGCAGGCGGCAGAGCACTACACCGCCCGCGGCCGCATCGATAACTGGGAGCACGACCCGGAGTTGTATGACGGCGATTTCGTCACCCTGAAGAACATCCATCTGGGCCACCATGACCTGGATCATCAGGGCCGCCGCCTGCCGGACCGCTACCATCCCTCGGCGGCCCTGCGCCACCTGTGCCAGGTGTTCAAGTTCTGGCTTGCCCTGACTGATGTAGACGGCTTTCGCGTCGACACCGTCAAGCACATGGAACCGGGCGCCACCCGCTACTTTGTCTCGGTAATCAAGGAATTCGCCCAGACACTGGGCAAGGAAAATTTCTTCCTGCTAGGCGAGATCACCGGCGGCCGCCGTCATGCCTGGGAGATGCACGAGATGACCGGCCTCGACGCGGCCCTGGGCATCGACGACGTGCCCGACAAACTGGACTTTCTGGCCAAGGGCTGGCGCGAGCCGGGCGACTACTTCAGCCTGTTCCGCAATTCGGCGCTGGAGCGCAAGTCCGAGTTCGTCTGGTTCAGCGACCATGTGGTGACCATGTTCGACGACCACGACCAGGTGCGCCGGGGCAATGCCAAGGCGCGCTTCTGCGGTGACCATGTCAACAACGGCTACGCGCATCTGAAGGCGGTGCTGGGCCTGAACTTGTGCTCGATGGGTATCGCCTGCCTCTACTACGGCAGCGAGCAGGGCTTTGACGGCGCCGGCGACAACGACCGCTTTCTGCGCGAATGCATGTTCGGCGGCCGCTTCGGCAGCCTGCAAAGCAGCGGCCGCCACTTCTTCAACGAAGACCACGAAATCTACCAATTCATCGCCGAGGTCTGCACCCTGCGTGACAAACATATGGCCCTGCGTCGCGGCCGCCAATACCTGCGCGAGATTTCCGAAACCGGCGCACCCGGCAGCTTCGGCCTGCCGCGCATGATCGGCGGCCAGATCCGCGCCGTGGTGCCCTGGTCGCGCTTGTTCGATGACCAGGAAGTGCTGTGCGCCATCAACACCGACGCCCACCAGCCGCGTGCAGCCTGGGTGACTGTCGATGCCAGCCTGCAAAGCGGCCGGGCGGCGCTGACCTGCCTGTATTCCTCCAACCCGGCGCAAATCGGCGTCGTCGTGCCGGTCGCGGCGCACAACGGCCGGGCCGTGCACATTCAAATTCCGCCCGGCGGTTTCGCGGTGTTTGCTTGAAGGGAAGCTTTATATCGGGTGTTTGGAAAAACTGTTCGGGGGTTCAATGACGCAGTCAATCAAGATCAATGATTGCCCAGGATAAGGAGGAAGTCGGGTGAAGCTTTTCATCACCTATGCAAGCGACGATCGGTCTGTCGCGGATGAGCTTGCGGTGCGCCTGCGCACCGAAGGGCATAGCGTGTTCATGGACAAGGACAATCTGCCCGAGGCCGAGGGCTACGATGCCGCCATACGCGAGGCCATCGCCGACTGCGACGTGTACGTTTTCCTGATCTCGCCGAATTCGCTGAAGGCTGGACGCGTGCTGCCGGTGATGATCGCGCCGACGCCTTTTCGCGATATTCCTGCCTACCTGAGCGCGGTGACGGTGTTGCAGCCGGAGGGCAATACCGTCGCCGAGACCGTGGCGCGCATCGGCGAGATGGAAGCCCGCCGCAAGCAGGCGCGTTGGTTGCGCATGTCTGCTCTGGCTGGTGTGCTGGCGGCGCTCGTCGCCGGGGCGGTGTGGTGGTCAAACGATGGGGAAGGCGAGGGCGGTGGCAGCAACCCGGCCGTGCAGCCCTGTCGGCTTGCCATCGCGTTTTCGGCCGGGATGGTCGAGGCCGGTCTGGCCATGGATGTCACCACGTCGGCTGGCACGCAGGCCTATGTGCTGAGCGCCAGCCCAATGTCGCTTGAACTGGTGTCCGTTTCCCGCGTTAAGGGTGAAGCCTGGGCTATCCTGCTAAGAAGCAGGGATGGTTCTGAGCTTGGAAAAAAAGAAATGTCCGGTTGTCCGGCATCCCGAACGCGGATCGATTTTGGAGAGGGCTATGCACTGGAATTGGCGCCGAAATAAGTGGTCCCGGCTATGGCTGATGTTTGCGGCCGCCATCGCCGGTTTGCCTGGGTGGTTGCCTACGCATGCCTGGTCAGCAACCAACATTTCCGGCCGGGTACTGGATTCCATCACCGAACAGCCGCTCGCCGGCGTTCAGGTTTCGGTGAGCCGTGGCGGAGCTCCACTCGCCTCCGGCAATAGCGCCAACGATGGCGTGTTCCAGTTGCTGGTGGACATACCGGTCAAGCCGGAGCCGGTCGCGCTGGGGCTTTCCGTCGATCTGTCCGGCTACGACAAGGGAACGCAACAGGTGATCGTCACCGCAGGCAAGGCGAATCAAGCCAGTTACCGCTTCAGCCTGTTGCGCAACGAGGCCAGGGGCTGCAACCCGACCTGGGCCAGGACCATCGTGATCGGCCATGTGCGGCCGCCGACTTCGGCAACGGCCGACCTCAGCCTTTCGCAACGCATCGGCGAGGTGCTGGAGTACGACCTGTTAGCGGAAGTGCAGAAGGTGCGCCTGCCTGCCGCGCAGCAGCCGGTGGTGCTGCCCTGTCCGGAGGCGCGGCCGAAAAACTTGGCTGAGCAGCCCTTCTGGGCGAAGGCGCTCAAGGCCGATGCCTTCCTGGTGGGGGCGGCGGAACCGGTGAACAACAAATTCCGCGTCGATCTCCAGGTCAGCGCGCGGAATGGCGAGGCCGCAAAGACGAGCCGGGCGACTACGCCTCTGTTGAATCTGGATCGACCCGAATCGGCAAATCTTGGCAATGCGGCCATGGAACCCATTGTGTTTGCGTTGCTCACGGCCTATTTCAAGGAAAAGCGTTACGCCGAGTGCGTCGAATTTGCCGTGGCGGCGCAGCGCCTGCTCGGCGCAAACCCCAAGCTGGCCGAGCAGCGCCAAGCATGCCAGGCCAAGTTGCCGAACAACGGACTGGTCAGCGGAGGTGGGCAATGAATACCCCGTGCGGCAGCCGCCGCTTCTCCCATCTGGCCATCTGGCTGTTTATGTTGTTGTTCATCGGATGCTCGCCTGTCGATGGGTTCGTACCAAGTGCGAATGCGGGCATGTCGCTGGACGTTGAGCGCGAACTCAGCCTTTTGCGCGATGGCCAGGTCAAGATTCATATCAGCGGTGCGCGCTATCGGTATGCCGTCTTCACTTACGAAGACCCCGATCAGACCGGCCTGGGCAATGTCCTGGCCACCATCATCAGCCATGACCTGCTGGTCAACGGCAAGGTCAGTTCACTCGGCGTGCTGCGTTATCTGGGCGATCTGGGCAAGTCCAGCGACGAGAAGCAGCTGCGCTATTTCGAAAAAGTCGAGCCGCTGATTGAATCGCAGGGCGTGCAGGTCGCCGTCTGGGGCGTGATCCGGCGTACCGAAGACGGCGTGAGGATAGACAGCTACGTGCAGCTATCGCCCTCCGTCATGCAGCAGACTTTCAGCTTCACGTTCCGGCCGCGCGAGATGGGCGGCGCGCCCCTCGTCCACCGGGTGGGTCCGGATCGTCTGCAGGTTCAGCGGCGCAGTTTTACCGATTCGGAAGTCCAACGCCTGCTCAATGTTGCTGAAAATCTGGGCAGCTTGCGCTCGGCGCCGCGCGACAACGCGCCGATCGCCAGCCCGCTGCCGCTCGGCAAGGTGCATTACCTGATCGAGCGTCGTGGTGATTGGGTGAAGGTTGCCATTCAGGGCGGAAAATCGGGCTGGTTGCGCACCAAGGGATTCTGTACCGACGTCTGCGCGTCCCTGCTGGATGTTTCGCAGTTCGCGGCGGACTTGATGGCCTACGACGAACACGAATATCGCATTCCTGCACGCAGAAGTTCGCTGGCCGACGATGCCAGGGTTTTCATCGATCAACTGCTGGCGGTTGATGCCCTCAACCGGGCGTCTCCGATCGACGCCGAGCAGGTCGCCTTGGCCATCCTTAAACCCTGGTGCGACCCGCGCTCAGGTTTGCCTTCGCCTGGCGGTGGTGCCACCTGCAACCTGCGTGCCTTGATCCAGATCGTGGGGCCAGGCAAGAAGGCTGCCGCGCTGGGCGACAGCCGTCCGCTGGAACGAGAGCGCATCGGCGCCATTGCCAGCCAATTGGCCAGGGATTCCTTGGCGGACCCGCGCCATCAGCCGACGCTCAGTAATCTATCCGTCCTTTTCGGATGGCTGGGTGACAGCGAGCGCGCCAGCCTTGCGTCGCAATTGGCGCAGAGCGCCCGCCAGAACAGCCCGTGAAGCCAGTGAAAAACTTTATGAAAGAGGATTGCGGCGAGGTGGCTAAAGTGCATTTCAGGGAAAGGGTATTGAGCATGTCCACGACGATTTTTAGGTAGCAGCCGGCATGCAGGGACAAACCGGTGTCATTTTCTCCGCCCTGATCGCAGCCGTTCTGCTCGCCTTTGGCGTGGCCTGGCTGGTGGCCGGGCTGTATCGGCGGCGCATGGTCGCGTTGATGCGCAGTGGGCCGCTTCGGGACGCTTCACAGGTCGAATCGCGCGCAGCCTTCAGCCTGCCGACTGAACCCCCGCTGGCAGTGCTCGACGCCGTGGCGAACCGGCGCGCGCAGACTCGCTTTCTGCTTGCGCTTACCGGACTCAGCCTGCTCATCGGCTTAAGCCAGTCCTGGCTGGCCATCACGTTTGTATATGACGACCGGGAGTTCTCCTTCAACCGCTGGCTGGTGCTGGGCATTGTCTATGCCTGGCCGATGGTGCTGGGCTGGGGGCTGGTGTTGCGCTGGTCCTGGGGCCGTGTGCTGCTGGCGATACTGGCCTATGTCGCGGGCCTGACCGTGCTGGCGATGCTGCGTTCGGAAGTCGATCAGACACTGACCGACGTGTTGTCCTGGCTGCTCGTGGTGGTTGCCCTGCCCATCGTCATCACCCTGCTGATCAGTATCAGCGGGCGCATCCGCGCTGTCGCGCCGTACCTGCTGCCGATATTTTTGCTGCTGTCCATCGCCTCGGTGCTGGTGCTGCAAAGAATGGCTGCCAGCAGCAGCAATCCGCCCGCCTGGGTGTACCCGATGCTGGATCTGATGGGCGCGACCGGCACGATTCTGTTCTTCACCTTCGCACCCTGGCTGCTGCTCGCCTGGCCGACGTATGCGCTCGGTCGCGGGTTGGCCCGGGCCTATCGCGAAAAACGCTTCTCGGATCTGACTTACCTGTTCGCTGCTTACTGGTTTGTCGTTCTGGTCTCCAGCACCTTTCCAGCGGTCGAAGGGGTCGGCGCGGCCGGACTCACCCAGTTGCTGCCCTGGTTATGGATTCCCGTCGCTCTGGCGCTGGCGCGTGATTGGCTGAAGCCCACCGTTACGCCGCCCACCCTGCTGGTGCTGCGCGTGTTCCAGCGCGACACGGCGGTGGAGCGCCTGTTCGACCGCGTGGTGGAACGCTGGCGTCTGACCGGCAACACGGTGCTGATCGCCGGCACCGATCTGGTCAGTCGCACGCTCGACCCGGATGAGCTGTTCGCTTTTCTCAACGGCCGACTGGCCGAACGCTTCATCGCCAGCGAGGCGGAAGTGCCGCGCCGCGTCGCCGAACTCGACCTCGCACCCGACCCGGATGGGCGCTACCGGGTCAATGAATGCTATTGCTTCGACACCACCTGGCAGGCTGCCCTGCACGCACTGGTGCGGACGAGCGACGTGGTGCTGATGGACCTGCGCGGCTTCCGCGCCGAGAACCGGGGCTGCCGATTCGAACTCGGCGTGCTCGCGCAATCGCCGCATTTGCGCCGGGTGGTGCTGCTGCGCGACAACGCCACCGACCTCGACGCCGCCGCCATCGACCTGGCCGGCGCACCGGCCGAGCGCTTCGTCTGGCTCGACGCCGGCCGGCTGGATGGCGGCAAGACCCGGCAGGTGCTGGCGGCGTTGTTCGGCAGTGGAAACTGACAGGTAACCGGCGCCGCTGCGAAAGTGATCAAACCGACCGCGCAACGCCGCGACACCACCGCTCCCCGGCGCAACTTCGCCGCTCGCCTGTTCGGCTACGACATCTTCATCTCCTTTGCCATGGGATTGCCGCCGCGCGGCACCCAGAGTTATGCCTCTGATCTGGCGCGCCGTCTGCGCGAGCGAGACTTCACCGTGTTCTTCAGTGAGGAGGAAGCATCGCCCGGCGAACATTTGGACAGCACGCTGCGCACCGCCCTGCAACGTTCGAAGGCGCTGGTCGTGATTGCCAATCGCGGCACCTTGTCTGACCCGCGCTGGGTGCAGAAGGAAGTCGAAGATTTTCGCGTTCGCCACCCTGGCCGTCCGGTCATCCCCATCAACATAGCGGGGGCGCTGCAAGACCCGAACCTGGGCGATGATGCGCATGCCTGGATCGGCTTCCGCGACAAGATTTGGCTGGATGAGACGGAACAGGCCGTGAACGCCGGTATCGCAAACGACGCGCTGGTGGCTCGGCTGGTCACGGCACTTGTGGCAATCCGCTCGAATGTCGCCTGGCGTTGGGTTGTACGCTCGGTGGCCGCCAGCCTGGTTTTGCTGGTTGTCGGGCTGGCCTACGCCACTTGGCAGGCTGGACTGAACGCTGCGGAAGCCGAGCGTCAGCGTCTGGTTGCGCTTGGCAATCTGGATCGGGCGCTGGCCGGTGAGAAGCTCGCCAGTCGCAATCAACAAAAGGCGAACGCGGAAGCGTTGCTCGCTCGCAAGGCAGAGCGCGATGCAGTCGCCGAAAAGCAACGCGCGGAAGATGAAGCGGACAAGGCGCGCGCAGCCGAACAGGAGGCGCGTGAGGAACGCGCCATCGCGGTCACGCAAAGCCGGTTTGCCCTGGCCAGGAAATTGGCTGCGCAATCCGGATTGGTGCTCGCCCAGAATCCGGATCGACTGCCGCTGGCTGTCTTGCTGGCGCTGGAATCGGTTCGGCGGCAGTCGACGTTCGAGGGAACCCAAGCGCTCAGAACGGCGGCGGCGCTATTGCCCAGGACCGAGTGGTCGAGCGGGAATGACAGTGCGCCAGGATGGGGTCGCGTGCGCGCGCTGACCTTCAGCCCGGATGGCGCGATGCTCCTCGCCGGACACGAGGATGGTGCCGCCGAACTGATCGACGTCCGGCGTCATAAATCCAAGTTGCTGGCTCATGCCGGCGCGGTGATCGCCGTGGCGTTCAGCCAGGATGGCAAGTTGCTGGCGACGGGCAGCAATGACCATACCGCGAGCCTGTGGGATCGCGACACCGGACACGAACGTTACCGCCTGGATCATGGCGATGCCGTATACAGCGTCGCCTTTCATCCGAAGCGCCCGTGGCTGGCCACGGGAAGCAAGGACGGCCATACACGGCTTTGGAAGCAAGCCGATGGCAGTTTGTTATGGCAGAGCGAACGCAGTGACGCCGAGGTGCGCGCGGTCGCTTTCAGCCCGGACGGGCGTTATCTGGGCACGATCGGCGGCGGTTGCGCCAAAGTGATCGAACTGGCCGACCTGTCGGTCAAGCGACGCTGGTGCTTTGGCGACGCCGGGTTGGGCCTGGCCTTCAGCCCCGACAGCAAGCGTCTGGCCAGCGCCAACGGTTCCGTAGCCGGTGTGCTGGATATCGAAAGCGGCGATGGCCTGTTCGAGTTCACCCATCTTGCTCGCCAGGAAGATGGCAATCCCCATCACTTCAAATGGATACAGCAAGTCGCCTTCAGCGGTGACGGGCGTTACCTGGCGACAGCCGGTCGCGAGAACACGGCCAGGGTCTGGGATTTGGGCAACGGCCAGGAAGTCGTCAGGCTGGCGCACAAGGCGTCGGTGGAGGCTGTCGGGTTCAGCCCGGATGGCCATCAGTTGATCACCGCCTCGATGGATGGCACATCACGGTTGTGGGATTTGCCGGCAGGTCGTGAGCGCATGCGCGCCGGCAGCGCTGATGGCATGGTGGAAGTCGCAGCCATCAGTCCACGCGGCGGACTGTTTGCTTCTGGTGATTCCGCCGGCCTGATCAGTATCTGGGGTTTGACCGGCGGCAGCCTGGCCACACAAATACAGATCGACAATCCTGTCCTGGCGGTTGGCCTCGACGCTGATGGCAAGCGAATCGGCGCCGTCGACGACAAAGGCAATTTGCAGCTCTGGTCGTCCAGCGGCGACTTGTTGGGTTCCAGGCCGTCGATGTTTGGCGCCAGCCGGGTTGTGTTCAGTCGCGATGGCGAATACCTGGCCGTGCAGGCGCGGAATCCGCCGCTGTCGCTGTTCAGGCTGAATCGGGATCTCACGCCGGTCGAGTTGCCCGGCGTGCGCGGCGCGACGGATTTCGCGCTGGGAGATCGTTATGCGGCGGCCCGAGATAGCGCGGGGAAACTCACTGTCTGGGATATTGCAGGAGGGAAAAAACTGCCGGCGCCAGGTGGCGAATCCCTGTCGAAGCTGGTGATTGACGAAACCGGTCAGTTCCTCGCCAGCCTGAGCCAGGATCATTTCGGCAAGGGTGCGATCATGGTCAGAACGCTGCCCGCACTCAAGCAAATCGGCCGCGTGGCCTTTGACAGCAGACCAGAGTTCGCCCTGGCGCCCGGCGGAACACGGCTGGCGATATCCGGGAGAAGTCGCGCAACGGCAAGTTCTGCATGGCGTTTTCATGTAGACATTGTCGATGTGGCGACCGCACGCCGATTGTTGCGCATCCATGAAGATCGTTCCTTGACCATGCTGCGCTTCAGCCCCGACGGCCAGACCCTGTGGACGATCGGCGATCCGTCCAACGACCAGGACAAAGAACTGCGCGTCTGGGATGCCGCCCACGGCCGTCTGCTGGCGCGTCTGCCGCATGAACAGGACATCTACAAACTCCGCCGATCATCCCAGGCCGGCATCCTGGCCACGCAATCGAATGGTGTGATAGGGATATGGAATTTTGTGACCGGCAAACTGCTCGGCCAATATTCGGACAGCGAAGAATTGACTGATTTTCAACTGAGCCGGGATGGTTTCACTGGCGCTGTGGCGCGATGAAGATCTGCGGCTCGAAGCCTGTCAACGGCTGACGCGCAATCTCTCGGCCGAGGAATGGGCACATTATCTCGGCGCGGAACCATATCGCGCCACCTGCCCGCCACGGTGAAACCATTCCTGCCCGTCTTCGGTCGTGGACACCCCGCAAACCCCTGACGATAATCAAATCAAACTACGAGGAGTCGCCCGACGATCATGGCCAAGGTCTATCTATCCTCCACTGTCCTTGATCTTAAGG
>JAIFLB010000076.1 GCA_020049245.1 Betaproteobacteria bacterium
GACGGCGCGAAGGTCTGCACCACGCCCTGGCTGACCAGCACCACGGCCAGGATCAGCGACAGCGGCAGCAGGATGTACAGCGTTGAACGCACCAGATCGACCCAGAAATTGCCGATGCTCTGCTTCTCGCGCTGCGTGAAGCCGCGCACAACGGCGACCAGCACGGCCATGCCGCTGGCGGCGGAAACGAAGTTCTGCACATTGAGGCCGACCATCTGGGTCAGGTAACTCATCGTCGTCTCGCCGCCGTAGCCCTGCCAGTTGGTGTTGGTGGCGAAACTGATCGCCGTATTGAAGGCGGAATCCGGCGTGACGTTGGCCAAGCCCTGCGGATTCAGCGGCAGCCAGAGTTGCAGCCGCTGCAAGGCATAAACCACCAGCAGCCCGAGCAGATTAAAGATCAGAAAGGCCAGCGCGTAACGCAGCCAGGGCATGCTTTCCTCCGGCTTGATGCCGGCCAGCCGGTACAACCCGTTTTCCAGTGGTCGCAGCCAACGCACATAAACCGGCAGATCGCTGGCATAGACGCGCGCCATGTACAGACCCAGCGGCCAGGCCAGGAGTAGCAGCGCGGCCAGATACAGGCCGATTTGCAGATAGCCGTTCGCGGTCATGAGAATTTCTCCGGCCAGAACAGCGCGACGATCAGGTAGACGAACACCCCGACCGCCGCCAATAAGGCAATCAAATAGAGCGCGTTCATGTCAGCGCCTCCGTAATTTGTCGAAAGCCACTGCCAGCGCGGCGGTGATGCCGAAGAAAGTCAGTGCGGCGAAGAGATAGATCAGGTCCATGACATCTCCTGGTAATGCGTAAAGGTATGCACTGAACTCTAGGAGGTTTCAGGTCAAGAAATGACCAAGACATGAACTTCCGATATTAAGAAAGCATCAAGTCGGGACACGCTGACTGGTTTAGCAGGGAACCAGCCCCGGTGAAACAGCTACTCAGGTGTTGCGGAAAACCGGATGCGGGTCCGCAGTTCGCCTTCAAATATTGCATCGAAAGCGACTTCATTTGCCTGTCTGGTCAATGCGAAGCCGGGCTGGACTTTCGGGTTGATGTCTACGAATCGCAACTCAGGCATGTCCCAGCGGACCCGCATGCTGACCTGCATCGGGTAATAACCATCGAGAAAACGCCGCATGTAAGGGCCATTCGAGAGCACGAAGGTATTGCCGCCCTCGGCCGCAAGCGCCTGCGTTTCCGCGCTGATGCAGATCAATGCATTGCGCGCTACCTGATCCATCTGAACGCTGTTTTCGTGCACCCAGCTGCGGCCAATATTTTCACTGCGTGAAATGGCCAGGTTGCGAATTCGATCCCGGCTGTAGACGATTTGCATGCTGGGCACCGGATCAAGATGCTGATGGCATTGCTCCAACTTGGCCCAACCGCTGAGCAGGCTTTCAGCGTTGAGCGAAATCTGGTTTTGATGGTGGTGCACCGGCGTTGCCGGCGGCGCCGACAAAAACCGCAGTTCACCTTCGTTGACCTCGCTGACGCCCTTGAAGAACATTTCTTCTTCCGTCATGGCGGCCCATGCCAGGCAGGGCAGCAACCCGACCAGGCAGAAGAATTTACTCCGGCGCGGGCAAAACACGACGTGCTCCGTCGAATCGATTCGCCCAGTACTTTTCGCCAATGCGAGAAACTGTGACTTCTTTTGTGCGGCTGCTGCTTGCGTGCACGAAAGTGCCGTCACCGGCATAAATGCCGACATGGGAATTCGGTTTCTTGCGCGTGTTGAAGAACACCAGATCGCCGGGTTTGAGTTCGGCTTGCGTGACGACTTCGCCTAACTGACTCATTTCTGCGGCGCTGCGCGGCAGGCTGATATCGGCCGATTCCTTGTAAACATGTTTGACGAAGCCGCTGCAATCAAGACCCTTTGCGGGGGTGTTGCCGCCGAATTTATAGGGCGTGCCGATCAAGCTGAGCGCTTTCAAAATCGGTAATGTCTTGGCCTTGACGCCTTCGGCAATCGTTTGATCTGCGGTTTCCTCAGCAACTGCCGGACCATTGAGAGCCAGCGTGGCAAGCAGGGAAACGACGAGAGAAAGGAATCGCATGAGTAAAATTTGTCGAGAAATTTGACACAAGAGTGCGAGCAATTAAGCCATCAGGAGGCGATTTAGTCGATAGCTTTGGCTACTATGTAGCAAGTTGAATTAACAAACCACTTTAAGGAGGCTGGCTATGTACTATGAAATGAATGAACAAGTTGCTTCTGACGTTCAGGCTGCAGCCACTGTGGATGAAGGCTTGCGTGAACGGGTTCGCGCTTTGGTCATGCGCGCGCTGGTCGATCGCCAGACGGATGCGGAAGCGGTTAAGAGCGTATTGCGTTCGGCGCTGGCGGGTATTGACGGCGGTCTGGCGCAACGTGGAGAAGCGGCAGGGGAGGCGGTGCGCGAAGCGGTGAAAGGGATGGATGAAGCGGTCGCGCGCTCGGTGTATGCCATGCAGATGGCGCTGGATGAAGCTTGGGAGCAGGGGCGCGAATTTGCCGACACGGATGCCAAGGAAGCCATCGACTCGGTGCAAGCGCTGGAGGACGACCTGCTTGTCACGTTGAAGAATGCTGCAGATGACGCCAAAGGTTGGATGAAGGTCGAGTTCACTGATCTGGCCACGCATCTGGCGCGCACAGGGACGGATACCGGCGCTCAGGTGCGAGATGTCATGCAGCGTTTCAACAACCGTCTGGCCAGTGTGGTGAAGGGCAGTGGCGCCGATGTGAAGTCTGCCGCCAGCGTCTCGCGGTCGCGCTTGAGCGAAATGACCTCGGGTATCTTGCGCGGTCTGGCGGATGCCCTGGATGCCCACACTGGCAAGGCCGATTCCAGCCCGGCCAAGGCTAGTGATAAAACCAACGATTAATCCAACGACTAAGCCAACGACTAAGCTCAAGGCATGCTGCGAGAAACCCTTTCCATGGTGCGCGATCTGCCGCGCCTGCATGAAATCACGTCGGTTCTGATCCGCTATGGCTGGGGCGATTTCGTGCGCCTGTTGGGTATTGCCAATCTGCTTGAACGCGCTGGCCGCTTGCTGCACTGGAAAACGACAAACGAGATAACCCAGCTTGATCTGCCGGTTCGTATCCGGCTTGCGCTGACCGAACTCGGACCCAGTTTCGTCAAGCTGGGCCAGATTCTGGCAACACGGGTCGACGTGTTCCCGGCATCCTGGATAGTCGAGTTCGAGAAATTGCACAGCAATGTGCCGCCGGTGCCGTTCGAACTGTTGCAGGGCGAGCTTGAGCGGGGGTTGGGCGACTCGGTGGACAACGTGTTCTTGGCTTTCGATCGCGAGCCGTTTGCTGCTGCGTCGATCGCGCAGGTACATCGTGCCCGCCTGCCGGATGGCGTCGCGGTAGTAGTGAAGATTCGACGGCCGGATATTCATGCCAAGATCGATGCCGATCTGCGCATCCTGACCCATCTGGCGCGCCTGATGGAATTGGAAATGCCGGACATGCGGCGTTACCGGGTGGTGCAGATTGTTAGCCAGTTGCAACGTTCCTTGCTGCGCGAACTCGATCTGGCGAAAGAAGCGCGCAATCTGGAAGCTTTCGCCAAGAACTTCGAAAACGATACCAGCGTTCACATTCCACGCGTTTATTGGGAATACTGCAGCGAGACGGTGAACGTGCAGGAAGAATTGATCGGTATTCCGGGATCGCAAATTGCCCGCGCCGAGGCGGAAGGGTTCGATCTCAAGCTGCTCGCTGAACGCGGGGGGAATGCGGTACTGAAAATGATCCTGCTGGATGGTTATTTCCATGCGGATCCGCATCCCGGCAACGTCATTTACCTGCCTGGCAATGTGATCGGCCTGATCGATTTCGGCATGGTTGGCCGGGTTACCGACAGCCGCCGCGAACAGCTGATTGATTTTCTGCAGGCGCTGATTCAGAAAAATGAATCCGGTATGTTGAACGTTCTGACCGCCTGGGCTGGCGATGTCGAAATCGATGAAGAGCGTCTTGCTTACGATATCTCGGAATTGATTTTCGGCTATGACAATCTGGGTCTGAAGGATATTCACCTCGGCGCCTTGCTGAACGAAGTCACCGCCTTGATGCGCGACAACCAACTCACCCTGCCGCCTGATCTGACCTTGCTGTTCAAAGCGCTGATCACGCTGGAAGGCCTCGGCCATCAACTTGATCCGGATTTCCACATGGTCGATCAGCTAACGCCGTTTGTCAGTCAGGTTCTGGAGGCGCGTTATTCGCCAAAGGCGCTGGCCAAGCGGGCCAAAAATGGCGTGAGCGAGATGGCGGAGATTTTTTTTGGACTGCCGCGCGATATTGCAAGATTGTTTCGGCGTGCGCGCAGTGGCCGCCTGCGGATCGATCTTGACCTGAAACGTCTCGACCATTTTGGCCAGCAACTCAACAGCGCCGCCAACCGACTCACCATGGGTGTGCTGACGGCGTCGCTGGTGGTCGGCTCCAGCATCATCATGACTGTTGAAGGCGGGCCGGAATTGTTCGGGTTGCCGTTCTTCGGCCTGCTCGGTTTTATCGTCGCCTTTTTCAATAGCGTCTGGATTGTTCTCTCGATCTGGCGCTCGGGCAAAGTATGAAAGCGATTCGGGAATTGAAGTTATCTCCCACCTGGCCGATAAGCGGCGGAATCGGGTTAAACTTTTCGCTCTCTGGGGGCAATGAATGAAACGTTCCATCTTGTGGGGTCTCTTCGCGTTTTTCCTTTCTGCTTCGACGCATGCCGCCGAATTCTTGGTCATGAGCGACGCGGAAAAGGAGGTGATCCGCGCGATCGTCAGGGAAACGCTGCGTGAATATGCTGCCGCATTGAACGACAAGCAGCAGGCGACCAGCAATTCGAAGGAAATTCTGAGAGAAATCGTGCAGAGCAACCGCAATTTCATGCAGAAGAACAAGCCAGCTTACTTCGCACATTTTGCCGATGGCCAGCACCCACGCGCGACGGTCGTCACCTGCTCGGATTCACGCGTGCAGTCGCATGCGCTGGACGCGACCCCCGATGGCGACCTGTTCATGGTGCGCAATATCGGCAATCAGATCAGTACCGCCGAAGGCTCGGTGGAATACGGCGTGCATCATCTGCATACGCCCTTGCTGCTTATCGTCGGCCATGTCGCATGCGGTGCGATTGCGGCGGCGGCGGGTGATTACAGCAAGGAGTCCAATAGCATCAAGCGCGAGCTGGATACGATCCAGATTCCCAAGGGCGACGCCGGTCTGAGCAGCATCAGGCTCAACGTCAATAATCAGGTGCGCCAGGCGATGAACATGTTCGATCAGCACATCATCAGCGGCCAGCTGACGGTGATCGGTGCGGTGTATGACTTCAAGAATGAATTGAACCAGGGATTGGGCAAGCTCAATATCATCAACGTCAATGGCGAAACCAATGCCGCGAAAATCGCCAGGCTTGATCTGATGCGCGGACTTGATGCGCCGCTCGCCAAAGGTGGCCGCGCCAAGTCGGATCATTAGGCAGCAATCCAGGCTTAAACGGCGGTCTGCATCTCTGTCGTGCGCTTCTGCGGACGAAGAATTGCATCACTGCTGAATTAGCTGCTTTCACTTGTAACCAGATAGGACTTTTTACCCATGGAACGTCTATACAACTTCAGCGCAGGCCCCGCCGTATTGCCGAGAGAAGTGCTCGAACAGGCGCGCGACGAGCTCGTCAACTGGCAGGGCTGCGGCATGTCAGTGATGGAAATGTCGCATCGCGGCAAGGAATACATGGGCATTCAGGCCCAGGCCGAGGCTGATCTACGCGAGTTGATGGGTATTCCGGCCAATTACAAGGTGCTGTTCCTGCAAGGCGGCGCATCCAGCCAGTTCGCCATGGTGCCGATGAACCTCTATCGTGAAAAAGGCGGCAAAGCTTCCGCCGATTACCTGAATACCGGCGAGTGGTCGAAAAAGGCGATCAAGGAAGCGAAGAAGTTTGGTGCAGTGAATGTGGTTGCCAGTTCGGAAGACAAGAACTTCAGCTACGCGCCGACGCAGGATGCCTGGAAACTCGACCCGAATGCCGCTTATGTGCACTACACGCCGAACGAGACCATCGGCGGCGTGGAAATCTTCTGGACGCCTGAAACTGGTGATATTCCTCTGGTGGCCGACATGTCCTCGACCATCCTGTCGCGTCCGATCGACGTGTCGAAATTCGGCCTGATCTATGCCGGCGCGCAAAAGAATATCGGCCCCGCCGGCGTTACGCTGGTCATCGTACGGGACGACCTGATCGGCCAGGTTTTGCCCGGTACGCCGACGATGTTCGACTACAAGACGCACAGCGAAAACGAATCGATGTACAACACGCCGCCCACCTACGGCATCTACATCGCCGGCATGGTGTTCAAACTGCTGAAAGCCAAGGGTGGCCTGGCGGCGATGGAACAGACCAATCGCCTGAAAGCCGGCTTGTTGTATGACTACCTCGATGCCACCGATTTCTACAATTCGCCGGTTGCCCGCGACAACCGCTCGTTGATGAATATCCCTTTCACGCTTAAGGATGCGGCGCTGGACGAGGAGTTTCTGAAAGGCGCCAAGGCGCGCAATCTGGTGCAACTGAAGGGCCACCGCTCGGTCGGCGGCATGCGCGCCTCGATCTACAACGCAATGCCGGTGGAAGGCGTGCAGGCGCTGGTTGATTACATGAAGGAATTCGAAAAGTCGCGCGCTTGATTTGAATCTGCAGTCAACCTTGGCCGGCGTGTTGAACAATGCGCCGGCCACGCTTTTTTCAATTCCACTGGGGGACTCGGCATGGCCAAAACACAGAAGATTCTGACGCTGAACGCCATTTCAAAACGAGGTCTGGCGCGGCTGCCGGAAACCTATGTCGTAGGCAATGATGTCTCCGACCCGGACGCCATCCTGGTGCGTTCGCAGGACATGCACAGCATGTCGATTGCAGCCAGCGTGCTGGCGATCGGCCGCGCTGGCGCCGGCACCAACAACATTCCGGTGCAGGCGATGAGCGCGCGCGGCATGCCGGTGTTCAATGCTCCCGGCGCCAACGCCAACGCGGTGAAGGAGTTGGTCATCGCCGGCATGTTGCTGGGCGCGCGCAATCTGGCTTCGGCCATCGCCTTCGTTGCCGGCCTGGAAGGCGATGCCGAGTCTTTGCACAAACAGGTGGAGGCAGGCAAAAAAGCGTTTGTTGGCCACGAACTGCCCGGCCGCACGCTGGGCGTGGTCGGCCTGGGCGCGATCGGTTCGATGGTGGCGGACGCGGCCATTCGGCTTGGCATGAATGTCATCGGCTATGACCCTGAAATCACGGTTGATGCCGCCTGGCGCTTGCCATCACAAGTCAAGAAAGCCGCTTCGGTGGAAGATCTGGTCAAGCATTGCGATTTCATCAGCCTGCATACGCCTCTAGTACCGGCCACCAAGGATTTGATCAACGCCGACCGGGTCAAGCTGATGCGCAAGGGTTGTGTGCTGCTGAATTTTGCGCGCGACGGCATCGTCAACGAGCAGGCTGTGCTGGATGGCCTGAACGACCACAAACTCCACGCCTACATCTGCGATTTTCCAAGCAACCTGCTGAAACAGCATCCTTCGACTGAGGAGGCGGAAGAAAACTGCGCCATCATGGTCGCCGATCAACTGGTCGATTATCTCGAACACGGCAATATCTTGAATGCGGTCAATTTCCCCAACATCAGCCTGGCGCGCGAATCGGCTTATCGCCTGGCGATCGCCAATGCCAATGTGCCGAACATGCTTGGCCAGATTTCCACCTCGTTGGCGGCGGCCGGCCTCAACATCCACAACATGGTGAACAAGTCGCGAGGTGAAATGGCCTTCACCCTGGTCGATGTCGACGTTGCCGTGCCGGACACGGTCATCGCACAACTTGCCGGCATCGAGGGCGTGCTGCGGGTGCGTTATATTCCATCGAATTGATTCAATGTTTGTCTGACTGACATATTTTTGACATGAGCGAAGACCTACTTTCCCTGCGTAACCAGATCGACGCCGTCGATGATCAGGTGCTGCGCCTGCTGAATGAACGCGCGCGTCTGGCGCAGACCATCGGCCATCTGAAGAATGGCATCGTCTACAAACCGGAGCGCGAAGCGCAGGTGGTGCGCAGGATGCAGACTGACAACCCGGGTCCGTTGCCGGCCGAGTCGATTTCCGTGCTGTACAAGGAAATCATGTCTGCCTGCCGAGCGCTGGAAGAACCCTTGAATATTGCGTTTCTGGGGCCGCGCGGTACTTTTTCCGAAGCCGCCGCGATCAAACATTTCGGACACGCCACGCAAGGTCTGGCTTGCGCCAGCATCGATGATGTGTTCCGCGCGGTTGAGCGCGGCGAAGCCCATTACGGCGTCGCGCCAGTCGAAAACTCGACCGAAGGCGCCGTCAATCGCACCCTCGATCTGCTGCTCAGCAGCCCGCTGAAGATTTGCGG
>JAIFLB010000207.1 GCA_020049245.1 Betaproteobacteria bacterium
CACGCCGCCGCGCCAGCCACCCGACCAACCCAATTCCCAAGACCATGAGGGCGTAGCTTTCGGCTTCCGGCACAGGCGCGGCGGCGACATCGCCGGGACGAACCGCCCACGCGTAGTAGTCGATGTCCTTGAAGTCCGCGAACTGGGAGCCGAGGATGGTGTGGAAGAACCACGCGTTGCTGCTATTCGGCGCGTACTCCGTGCCGGACCAGTACACGTTGGACTGAAGATTGGTGAACAGGCTTTCGTCGTTGGGGTTGTTGGCGTCGTCCACCAAGCCATAGCCGGACTGGGTTTGGCCAGCGGTGTTGAGGTAGCCCTTGTTGCCCAGGTTGTTGTAGTACATGTAGGCCAGCTCGCTGCCCGTGGCACCCGCATAGGCGGTACCGGAGGCGCTGACGTTGTAGCCCTCATCGCGCGTACCGCTCCAGTAGTCACTGCCGCTGAAGTATTGGAAGCTGCTGCCGTTGATCGGGGAGACCGTGGGCAGGCGCCAGTCGCTGTAGGTGACGTCGCGCACGCTGTCGTAGTAGCTGAGGTTGTCGGCCCAAGCCACGGCGTTGGCCCAGGTCATGCGGCCGTCAGTGGTGCTGTATCCATTGTCATAGCTGGAACTGGCGCCGTAGTTGGCATTTTGCAGCCAGGTGATCTCCAGCACGTCGTCGTAAATCAGGCCGCCACCACGGTCGTGCAGCGCGGCTTGCGCCGGCAGGGCGAGGATCAGGCCAAGGCTGAGAGCGACCAGGGGCAGGCGGTGATGCGGGGTTCGGGTTTTCATGGGGTTCTGCCAGTGGGGCTGTTAGTACGTGTTTTATATGTCTCTTTCATGACAAATATTCGTGCATCTGCCCCACGTAAAATGAGCCGAACGGCTCATATCGGAGCGGTTGCATGCGTGGTTGCGGCTCGCCAATATCAACCGACAGGTAAGAAAGCGGACATTCCTGAACAGTAGTTAGCAGGTCATGACCAGTGACCGTTCAGGCTGAGGAGCGGCATTCACACTGCATGAACGGAATGGCCTGAATGAGGCGGTTGCTGTCGCAGCGAAAATATATGGCAATGGAAGCAGCTGGCTCGAGATCCGTCCCATGCTGCTGACGAAAGCAGCCATTGGCCACCATCAGCGGATGAACGGCAGGTAACCGGAGCATTGCCGCCACCATGAAGTTGCGTGAATCAGGCATATAAAAGTCCGATTCCCACATTGGCCGAGATTGCCCAATCAGATGGGTTGAACTTCCAAATTTTCTTCATCCAAACCATTCTCCCAACCCATATTGCATATAGCCGCTTTATCCTTGCCGCCTCCCACTTCTGGAATTCAGTATGTCAGCACTCGGATTCATCGGCCTCGGCGTCATGGGCCAACCCATGGCGCTGAATCTGCGCAAAGCTGGCCATGCGCTCAGCGTCTACGCACGCAATCCGGCGCAAAGCGCGCCGTTGCTGGCGGCGGGCGCGGCGGTGCTGGCGACACCAGCGGCGGTGGCGCAGGCAAGCGACGTGCTGTTCATCAACGTCAGCGACGATGCCGCGCTCGAAGCCGTTCTGTTCAGCCGAGAGGACGCAACTTCGGGCGCAACTTCGGGTGCAACTTCCGGCGCGGCTGCCGGTTTGCCTGCCGGCGGCATCGTGGTCGACATGGGCACCACCTCGCCCGCCTTCACCCGGCAACTTGCTGAACGTTTGCTTGCACAGGGCGTAAGTCTGATCGACGCGCCGGTTTCCGGCGGCCAGGCTGGCGCCATCGCCGGCACCCTGTCGATCATGGCGGGCGGAACGGAAGCGGCGTTCCAGCGCGTGCTGCCGCTGTTGCAGGCGATGGGCGGCAACATCGTGCACGTCGGCGACAGCGGCGCCGGCCAGATCGCCAAGGCGTGCAACCAGATCGTCGTCTCCGCGACGCTGCTGGGCGTCGCCGAAGCGCTGACCTTCGCCGCGCAGCTGGGGGTCGATGCCGGCAAAGTGCGGCAGGCGCTGCTCGGCGGCTCGGCCTACAGCAAGATTCTGGAAATTCACGGCCAGCGCATGCTGGATGAAAACTACGCACCCGGCTTCAAGGCCAAATTGCATCGCAAGGATCTCGGCATCGTCATGGCTGCCGCGCAAGCCGCCGGCATGGCGCTGCCGGCGACGGCGCTGGCCACGCAACTGATGAATGCGCTGGTCGGCAACGGTCAGGGTGAACTGGACTCCTCCGCGCTGATCGAAGTCATTCAACAACTGAATAAAGCAGCCTCATGATCACCAAGGAATACGTTGTCTTTCTCGACCGCGCGACACTGCTCGCCGACCTGCGCATCCCGGATTTCAACCATGCCTGGGTAGAACTGCCCACCTGCACGGTGGACCAGGTGGCCGAACAACTCTGGCGCGCCACCATCGCAATCACCAACAAGGTGCCGATCACCCGCGCCGTGCTGGATGCCAGCCCGAAACTGCGGCTGATCGCGGTGGCCGCCACTGGCACCAACAACGTTGATCTGGACGCCTGCCGTGAACGCGGCGTCGCCGTGTGCAACATCCGCGGCTATGCCCAGCACACGGTGCCGGAACACGTTTTCATGCTGCTGCTGGCGCTGCGCCGCAACCTGCTGGCCTGGCGCGTATCGCTGCAAAACGACGCCTGGCAAAAAGCGGAACAGTTCTGCCTGTTCGACCACGAAATCCACGACCTGCACGGCTCCACGCTGGGCCTGATCGGTTACGGCAATGTCGGCGTCGGCGTCGAACGCCTGGCGCGCGCCTTCGGCATGCAGGTGTTGATCGCGGAACGCAAAGGCGCGGCGGAAATTCGCCCCGGCCGCGTTGCCTTCGACGAAGTCCTCGCCCACGCCGACCAGATCAGCCTGCACACGCCGTTGACCGAAGACACGCAGGGATTAATCGGCGCGCGTGAATTCGGCCTGATGAAACGTTCAGCGATTCTGATCAACACCGCGCGCGGCGGCGTCGTCGATGAAGCCGCCCTGGTCTCGGCGCTGAAAACCCGCCGCATCGCCGGCGCCGGCTTCGATGTGCTGTCGCTGGAACCGCCCAGCCAGGGCAATCCATTGTTGGCGTTGAGCCTGCCCAACTTCCTGCTCACGCCGCACGTCGCCTGGTCAAGCCGGGAAGCCATGCAGGCGCTGGCAGATCAGCTGATCGACAACATCGAAGCCTTTGTGCGCGGGGAAGAACGCAACCGAGTGGTTTAGCCCCCCGCGTTCACTCGCCCAGATGCGATTCTTCCAGCGCCTCGGTGAAGCTCATCGCCCAGGTCAACGCCTCGATATGGCGCTGGTTGACCATGAACGCGTCCATGCCCAATTCGTCGGCCAGCGCCTTGATCGTCGCCTGATCGCTCTCCTCGCAGGCAATCGCCAGCTTCAGGAAAGGCGCATATTTGCCCTGCCGATGTAACAAGGCTTCCGTCACGGCCACCGGCAATGACAACTGCGCCAGCGCTTCCTGCATTGGCATTTCCAGCAGCGCATCGATGACCGACAGGATGCCGACGACAAAAGCCTCGTCGCGCTCCCTGGGCGGCATCCGCCCGCCCGCCAGTTGTTCCGCCAATTTGGCGCGCACCAGCGCGTTTTCGCGCAGCGCATTGTCCAGGTGGTCAGGTTTCTTGCTGCTGAACAACAGCAGGGTCAGCCAGCGGTACAACTCGTCCCTGCCGACATAGACCATGGCGGTTTTCAGGCGATCGATCTTCTCGCGCAAGCCCATTGCGGCGGAATTGACGAAACGCAGCAGCCGGTAAGCCAGCGTCGGATCGCGCCAGGCAATGCCGGCGAGTTCCTCGAAATCGGCCTGGCGCTTGATCGCGTTGAGCAGATCGATCACCACCATCCGGTAAGTCGCGATCTTGCTGCCGCTGCGGGCGCCTCGGTGAGTCAGGAAACGGCCCTGGAACAGATGCATCCCCATCTGCTGGCAAGCCTGGTAAAGCTCGATGGAATCGATGTTGCGCGCCACCAGCCGGCTCTCCGGGTAACGCGTCGCCAGCAGGCGGCAGCGCGCCAACAGATCGGGCGGCGACTGATGCGTGACATCACCCAGATTGATGAACTGAGCAATATCCAGCGCTTCCGGCAACCCCTGCTCGGCCAGTGCATAGCCGCAGCAGAGTCGAAAACCCCGGTCATGCAGCGCAATCAGCCTCGCCAGTGCGGCAGCCCGGTCGTATTCGGCGCCGTTAACACCCACTGGCGGATCGAACTCGATCACCAGATTCTCGCGTGGCAACTGCTCCAGCCTGGGATATTCGAGGCCGGCCGGACTCAGCGGCAGAAAGGCCAGCCGCTTGTCCAGCACCTCGGCCAGCTTGTCGCTGACAAAGTGATCAATCAGCACGCTGTCGAAAAACTTTCGCGTCGAGGCCTGCCAGGTATGCGCCTGCATGGCGGCGGGCGTTTCCACGCTAAACACATAGGCGGCGACTTGCTGATGGTTGTCCAACATTGACTCGCGTCGCAGGAAAGGCGGCGGCGGTTCGACAGTGGCATCCTGATCGACCTGCCTGCCGGCGGTCTTGTTTGCAGAAGAAGTGAACAAACCCAGGAGCCATTGCAGCATGTCAGTCTTTCTTGTTGATCAAAGGACGCAATGCGCCGCCAAAAATGCTGGCCCAGCGCAGCAGCGCAGCCGCCTTGTCGAAGCATTCCCGATATTCGGCATCGGCTTGCGAGTCGGCGACGATGCCGCCACCCGCCCAGAAATGGAGTTCATCCTGCGCGCTGACCAGCGTGCGAATCGCGATATTGCTGTCCATGTCGCCATTGAATCCCAGCCAGCCGATGGCGCCGCAATAGACGCCGCGCCGATGCGATTCGAGTTCCTCGATGATCTGCATCGCGCGCAATTTTGGCGCACCGGTGATCGAACCGCCTGGAAACGCCGCGCGCAGCAGATCGATCGCATCGCGGCCAGCTACCAGCTTGCCGGTCACCGTGCTGACCAGGTGATGCACGCTGGCAAAGCTTTCGATCTCGAACAACTCGGGGACGGCGACCGAACCCGGCTGGCAAACCTTGCCCAGATCATTCCGCAACAGATCGACAATCATCAGGTTTTCGGCGCGGTCTTTCTCGCTGGCCTGAAGTTGACTCGCCAGCGCGGCATCCTGCGCCGGCGTATCGCCGCGCGGACGCGTGCCCTTGATCGGCCTGGTGGTCACCTGGCCGCCGCGCAACTCAAGAAAACGCTCCGGCGATGACGACAGAACGTGCACTTCCGGCAGACTCAGATAGGCGGAATAAGGCGCCGGATTGATCTGGCGCAAAGCCTGATAACCCAGCCAGTGATCGCCGCCGACCGGCGCCGAAAAGCGCTGCGCCAGATTGACCTGATAGCAGTCGCCAGCCTGGATGTAGGCCTGGATGCGGTCGAACGCGGCGCGGTATTGCCCGGGCGTGAAGTCGCACACCACCTCGCCGAGCTGGAATGGCTGCCGTTCATGTCGTCCCGGTTGCTCACCACCCGGTTGGCTGAACAGCGCAACCAGATCATTCCAGTTCGCCGCCGTGGCGGCATCCCGCTCGCCGCCAACCAGCCAGGTCTGGCACTGCTGATGATCCACCACCACCGCCCAGTCATAGATGCCGACTACCATCTCGGGTAAGGCGTTGGCCCCGCCCTCGCCCGCAACGCGATGCATCCGCTCCGGCAAAGGCTCGATCCGCCGCGCCAGGTCATAGCCAAAGTAACCGATGGCGCCGCCGCAGAAGGGCAACGGCGTCGCCTCAAGATCAGCCGCCAGGGAATGGCGCAGCAATTCAAAAGGATCCTCAGCGGAACACCGCACCGAATCAGCCTGGCTGATTTCAGTGAGGCCGCCACGCGTCACCAGGGTAATGAATGGCCGCGCGGCCAGAATATCGAAACGCCCGGCGGTTGAACGCGGACAGCCGCTATCCAGAAAAACCGCCCAGGGTTCGTCGGCAATCGCCGCAAACAATTCAGCGCTATCGATACGGTATGGAAGGGAAGTCAGGCGCACTTGAAATGATGGCCAAAGGGGAAAAAACCCATTTGAACCCTTGCTGCTGGCGGGAGGGAACGTGGCGCATTCTATCCATTTGCTGACTGGCGGCGAGGTTTGTCAGCGAGTTTGTCAAACCAGCACCGCCTCCACCGGGCGGCGCAGTAGACGTAGGTTGGGCAAAGCGCAGCGTGCCCAACTTGCCCACATAAGCTGTTGGGCACGCTGCGCTTTGCCCAACCTACCCTCTGAATATCAGTGCTAATCAAGTTCACGTTTGATTTGTGCCGGATCAATATCTCAAACCAGCACGGCCTCCACCGGGCGGCGCAGCGAGGCCGGCAGTTTCGGGCCGCGACCGAAGCGAACCACCAGATCCGGTCTGCGCTCGCCTATGCCCAGGAACGACGCAAACTGCGGCCGCAATGCCGGCACCTCCACCGGCTGGTTGAGAAACGCATTGCGAATCCCCAATGCCGCCGACTGCAGCGCGAAGCGCTGGTAGCTGCGGCCGACTTCGAGCCACTCGGCGGGGCTGGCCTGATCAGCGACGAACACCACGATTCCGGCTGAACTTCGCACCTGCTTTGCATACTTGTCGTTCTCGGATTTTGGCGTGAAGAACAGGTCGAATAGCCGGCGGCCCAACCACGGCGGCAACGACGGATTGCCTGACGATGCCGCGTAGAGGCCATCGCCGGTGCGCACGGCTTCGTCGCCGCTGAAGCGAATCCAGCGTTTCAGTTCTTCCACGAAAGCGGGATCGTTCATCTGGGTTGTATTGCCTTGCACGACATACTCCAGCACGTTCTCCATGACGGCTGGTTCGGTGAGGAAGAGCAAGCGAACACCGTTTCCGCTGCCCGCCTGCTCAAGCAGTGCAAGTTCCTGCCGCGAGAGCGGCTTTCCGTCGTATTCGCCCCGGGTGGTTTGGCGTTCAGGTATGGCCTGAAACAGGTTGGAAGCGACCACACGCGTCGACTCCAGCGAGATGCGCAGGGCGTTACCGCCGGCGTCATCGAAGTTGGCACCGAAGTTGGCACTTCCCATCAGGCCATTTGCCAGGGCCGCTTGAATCAGGTTTTCGGCGGCGCAGCCCAGCGAAACAAATAGGTGGTGGTCATCCGGATCGACCGCCGGACATCTGCGGGCAAGATCCGGAAGAATTGAAATAGCGTCACTTTCGATGCGAAATTTCCAGCATTGCGTGTTGTGGCTCGATGGCGCCAAAGTCGCGTAGCGCACCAGTTCGCGCAGGGTTGCGGACTTTTCGCCAGCCTTGCCCTTGCTGTGGCGCCAGGTGTCTTGCACCGCCGCGTCGTAATTCATGGCACCGGCTCCGGTTGAGCACGCGGACAAGGTCGCAAGTCCAGCTCCGGAAGCGACTGCGGCAAGGGTGAATTGTCTACGCGTGACCACGGCTCAATGCCTCATCAATAACGAATCAATACCGAATCAATGCCGTATCCATTTCATCAACGCGGCGAACAACACTTCCGGATCAACCGGCTTGGCGATGAAATCGTTCATGCCGGCTTCCAGGCATCTGGCGCGGTCTTCGGCAAACACATTGGCGGTCATCGCCAGAATCGGCACCTTGCCATTTCCGGCATCTGCATGTCCATCAGAATGGCGGCGTATTCGTTATCCCGCACCATGCGCACCGCTTCCACCCCGTTCTGCGCCAGGTCGGGCTGCAAACCGACATCGCGCAGATTGATCAGTGCGATTTCCTGGTTGATCGGTTCGTCCTCCACCAACAACACGCGGGCGCCGGTATGCGCTTGCCGCAAGCGATCTTCCGCCTCCGCCAGCTGAGTATCTTCGAACACTTCCGGCAGTGCGTTGCCTTTGCCGAGCCGCGTCGTCAGCCAGAACAGGCTGCCCTGCCCCGGCACGCTTTCGACGCCAACTTCGCCGCCCATCAGGTGCGCAATGCGCTCGGTGATCGCCAGGCCCAGGCCGGTGCCGCCGTACTTGCGGGTGGTTGAGTTGTCGGCCTGCTCGAAGGCGCGGAACACCCGCGTTTGTTGTTCATCATTCAAGCCGATGCCGGTATCACTGACTTCAAAACGCAGCAGATAGTCGGTATCGGTTTCTTCCAGCACTTTGCCGGTCAGCGCGATGTCACCGCGCTCGGTGAACTTGATGGCGTTGCCCAGATAGTTGAGCAAGGCCTGCGAGAGCAGGGTCGCATCGCCATGGAGTGACTGCGGCAGACTGCTGACCCGAACGTGGAAGCGCAGGTCTTTCGCCTTCAAGGCCGGGTCGATCACCGCGAATGCCTCGCGCAACACATCAGGCAGAGAAAAATCCTTCGCGTCCAAGACCAACATGCCGGCCTCGATCTTGGTCAGGTCAAGGATGTCGTTGATGATGCGCATCAGGTGTTTGCCTGCCGATTCGATGGTCTCGATCCGGTTCAGCTGTTCCGGCGTCGCGCCATTCCGGCGCAGCAAATAGGCCATGCCGAGAATGCCGTTCATCGGCGTGCGGATTTCATGGCTCATGTTGGCGAGGAACGTGGTCTTCGCGCGGTTGGCAGCTTCGGCGGCATCAGTCCGGCGCGCCAGTTCGCGATTCAACTGGGCAATCTGCAGCGTGCGTTCCTCCACCCGCATTTCCAGTTCATGCCGGCTTTGATCGAGTGCATCCGTGGCGCGCTTCAACTCGGTGACATCGGTCAGCGCCAGCCGCACTGTCGGTTTCCCGTCGGTAAGGTGGATCGGGTGGCACTGCACCTGGACCCACCTCTGGTTGTAGGCTTCATTTGCTCGGTGCAGCGTCAGTTCGAACATAAAATCTTCAGCGACAGCCACCGCCCGTTGCAACATCAAAAGCCATTTGTCCTGATCCACCGGCTGCACGAAATCATTGAAATCGTGAACGAACAGCTTGGAGCGCTCGATACCAAGCAAGGTTGCCGCAGTCAGATTGGCGGCGCTGATCTTGCCGTTGCCGCTCAGTATCAGATAAGCCACTGGCGCAAATTCATACAGATCGGCATAACGCCAGGTGGCGAGTTCTTGCAGTTCTTTGTGCGCCTTTTGCAGTTCGTCATACGCCTGGCGCAACTCGGCGTTCTGCATTTCCAACTCGATCCTGTGAATTTCCAGTTCCTGCACCAGCTTGCGTGCATCCAAATCGACGGGGGGCTGGGGAAGTCCGTTTAAAGTCAGTCTGTCTTCGGCACGGCGGCGGAGTTCACTGCCATCCAAAGCATATTTCCCGGTCATCACGTTTTCCCTCAGGCAAGCCAGACGTTATTGTTGAACAACATTATCCTTCTTCCTGCACTTAGTTCAGTCTAGGAAAAGAACTCAAATTCAGCCGGAAATTGAGCCAAATCTAAGACGATGTTTGCTGAGGCGACAATTTGCGACACAACATCTGCGTAGGTTGGGCAAAGCGCAGCGGATGCCTTGGCGGCGGGTTTTGCCGCTTAGGCATCCGGCGTGCCAAGAACTGGTGCAGCGTGCCCAACATTGCACGCACGGAGGTCGGGTTGTTGGGCACGCTTTGCTTTGCCCAACCTACTGCTGCTGAGGTAGCTTGGCGAGAGAAGTAACCAACAAGCACGTAACAACGACAAGGACTCAACATGGCTAAACGCACCAACGCAGCGGCTTCTGCTGCAGTCGAAGTAAAAACTGGAACCGTAGCCAGGATAGGCGGCGATGACTTTCCCATCGTCGGCATTGGTGCATCCGCCGGCGGCCTGGAAGCGCTTGAGCAGTTCATGGCCAATGTGCCGGCCGCTTCGGGGGTGGCCTTCATCGTCATTCAGCATCTCGACCCCAATCGACCCGGCGTCATGCCGGAGTTGTTGCAACGCATTACGCCAATGAAAGTGGTGCAGGCTGACGACGGCATGCAGGTGCAACCTAACTGCGTCTATGTGATTCCGCCCAACAAGGACATGTCCATCCTGCACGGCACGCTGCATCTGCTGGCACCGCTGGAAGCACGCGGCCTGCGCCTGCCGATCGACTATTTTTTCCGCGCCCTGGCGGACGACCGCGGCGACAAGGCGATCGGCGTGATTCTTTCCGGCATGGGCTCGGATGGCACACTGGGATTGAAGGCGATCAAGGAAAAAGCCGGCATGGTGCTGGTACAGGATCCAATCAGCGCCAAGTTCGATGGCATGCCGAGCAGCGCCATCCATACCGGCCTGGCCGATATCGTCGCCGCCGCCGAAGTGCTGCCGACGCGTTTGCTGGCTGCTTGGCGGCATTACCGGCCGCACTCGCTCGAACTGGAATCAGACAGCGCCAGCCAGAGCGGCCTGGATAAAGTGGTGATCCAGTTGCGCGCGCGTACCGGGCACGACTTTTCGCAATACAAGAAAAGCACGGTTTACCGCCGCATCGAGCGCCGCATGGGGCTGCATCAGATCGATCGCATCGCCACCTATGCGCGTTACCTGCAAGAAAACCCGGCCGAAATCGATCTGCTGTTCAAGGAATTGCTGATCGGCGTCACCAATTTTTTCCGCGACCCCGCTTGTTGGGCCTATCTGTTTGAGCATGCGCTGCCGGAACTGCTCGCCATGTATCCGAATGGCCGGACCCTGCGTGCCTGGGTGCCGGCCTGCTCGACCGGCGAAGAAGCCTATACGCTGGCCATCGTGTTCCGCGAAGTGCTGGAGAAAATGGCGCCGAAAGGCCGCTTCACTTTGCAGGTATTCGCCACCGATCTGGATCAGGACGCCATCGACCGCGCCCGTCAGGGCCTGTACCCGGCCAATATCGCGGTGGATGTCTCGCCGGAACGGCTGGAACGCTTTTTCGTCAACGAACAGGGCAATTACCGGGTCAGCAAGGAAATCCGCGAAATGGTGATTTTTGCGCCGCAAAACGTGCTGTCCGACCCGCCATTCACCAAGCTGGACATCCTGACCTGCCGCAACCTGTTGATTTACCTGGGCGCCTTGTTGCAGCAAAAACTGCTGCCGCTGTTCCATTACAGCCTCAACCCGAACGGCATTCTGTTCCTCGGCAGCGCCGAAACCATCGGCGGCTTCACCGAACTGTTCA
>JAIFLB010000010.1 GCA_020049245.1 Betaproteobacteria bacterium
CCGAGGCCGAGATAATCGCCAAAGGTCCAGTAATTCACGTTATGCACACATTCCTGCCCTGGTTTGGCGAAGGCCGAGGTTTCATAGTGCCGATAGCCGGCGCCGGCCAAGGTTTCTTCCACCATCAACTGCATATCGGCGGCGTCGTCGTCGTCGGGCAACGCCGGCGGCGCGGCGGCAAACGGCGTGTTCGGCTCCAGCGTCAGGTGATAGGCGGAAACGTGTGCCGGTCCCAGCTTGATCGCGGTCTCCAGATCCTGCCGGGCTTCTTCCAGCGTCTGCTCGGGCAGCGCATACATCAGATCGAGATTCACCGTCTCGAACAAATCCAGCGCCGCCGACGCCGCCGCGCGCGCCTCATCGGCATCATGGATGCGGCCCAACGCGCCGAGATGACGTGAATTGAAACTCTGGATGCCGAGTGACAATCGATTCACGCCGGCATTGCGGAACGCCTTGAAACGCGCCATTTCAAACGTGCCAGGATTGGCTTCCAGGGTGATTTCCGCCACTGGCGAAACGCGCAGCAAGGTGCGCAACATGCACAGCAATTCATCGATGCCGGCGCCGGTAAACAGGCTCGGCGTGCCGCCGCCAATGAAGATACTGCTGACTTCGCGGCCCCAGACCAGCGGCAGGCTGCGTTCCAGATCGCGGGTCAGCGCCGCCAGATAGCGCTGTTCCGGAATCTCGCCGCGCTGCGCATGCGAGTTGAAATCGCAATACGGGCATTTGCGCACGCACCAGGGCAAATGCACATACACCGCCAGCGGCGGCGGCGCCCGCAACTGACCAGGCATGAGCATGCGGGCTGCGCTCGTATAATCAGCCGATTCGTTCACCACGCTCGCCCCACCGCAATCCGCCCATGCCCGCAGAACAACCCAAGCTGGATTTGTCCACCTTCCTGCTTTCCTCCATCCACGACATGAAAAACTCGCTCGGCATGATGGCGAGCTATCTGGAAGATGCGCTCGCGCAAGCCCCTGCCGAGGCAAGTGGCGAAACCAGCAATACGCCGGCGCGGCAAAAAACGGCGCAGGCGCTGTATGAGGCGCAACGCGTCAACAACCATCTGATCCAGCTCCTCGCGTTGTACAAAATCGACCAGTCATTCTACCCATTCGACCCGCGCGAACAGTCGCTCGCCGATCTGGCGCGGGAAGCGCTGGCGCGCGCGCTGCCGCTGGCGGAATCGAAAGGCATTCAGCTTGATTGTGATTGCCCGGAAAACCTGTTCGGCTGGTTCGACTACGAACTGGTGTTCGGCGTCATCGTGCAAGCGTTGCACAACGCCCTCCACTACACGCGCAGCAAGGTCTTCCTGAAAGCCTCGGCAAGCGAGACCGGCGTGGTGATCCAGATCGAAGACGACGGCCCGGGTTTTCCCGAATTCCTGCTCGAACAAGGCAATGCCGCGCAACGCGGCATCAGCTTCGAAACCGGCAGCACCGGGCTGGGCCTGTACTTCGCCAATGTCGTCGCCAGCCTGCACCAGGCCGGTGGCCGCGCTGGCCACATTGTGCTGGAGAATGGTCACAACCCTGGTAGCCAACCTGATAGCCAACTCGGCGGCGGTTGTTTCAGCCTGCACTTACCGTAATCAACATGAGCCTGCTTACCCTGCCGCCGCCCGATCTGTCGCGTTACAGCATCCTGATCATTGAAGATTTTGAAGGCATGCGCGCCATCCTGCGCGACATCCTCCTGCGCGCAAGCGCAACCCGGATCTCCATGGCGGCGAACGCCGGCAACGCCATCAGCCTGCTCGAAAAGCAACGCTTCGACATCGTCCTGTGCGACCTGCACCTCGGCCAGGGCAAGAATGGCCAGGACATTCTGGAAGAAGCGCGCCATCGCGCCCTGCTGCCGCCGCATGCCGTGTGGTTGATGGTCAGCGCCGAGAAGGCCGCCGAAATGGTCACCGGCACGGTCGAATCGCGGCCCGACGACTACCTGATCAAGCCAGTCACCGAAACCATGTTGTTCAGCCGCCTGACCCGCCAGCTGGAGAAAAAGAAAGCCCTGGCCCCGATTGAACTGGCGCTGCGCGAGCACGAATACCTGAAAGCGCTACGCCTGGTTGATGCGCAACTGGAAGGCAACAACCCGCACGCCTGGGACTTGAAGCGCCTGAAAGCGGAACTGGCCCTGCAAAGCGGCGAACATGACATGGCAAAAGCCATTTACGAAGAAGCGCTGACCCTGCGCAACCTGCCCTGGGCCCGGCTCGGGCTGGCCAAGCTCCACTTCAACGAAGGCCGTTATGCCGATGCCAGCCGTGAGCTCAAGCAGATCACCGATGGCAACCGCGCCTATCTCGAAGCGCATGACCTGCTGGCGCACACGCTGGAGAAACTGGGCGATCAGGATGCCGCGCAGGAAGTGATTCAGCGCGCCCTCGCCACTTCACCGCGCGCGCCGATGCGGCAATTGCACCTGGGCGAAGTCGCCCAGCGCCGGGGCGAATTCGACACCGCCCAGGTCGCCTTCCAGAACAGCATCGAACTGGCGCGCAACACACCGCTGAAATCACCGCAAGCCTACCTGGCGCTGTCGCAAGTCCAGCTCACCTTGAACCAGACCGACGCCGCCCTGAACACCCTGTCCAGGTTATCCAGCGACATGCACGGCAACACCGCCGCCCGTCTGCTGGCGGAAGCCATGCAGATTCCGGTGCGATTGCACCGGGGAGAAAAGGATCTGGCGCAAAGCCTGGCGCGGAAATTGGCGGCCGAGCTGAAGACCGGCGCCCAACACCTGCCGCCGGATGCGGTATTCAGCCTCGCCGCGCCGTTGCTTGAACTGGGCGAAACCAGCACCGCCGCCGCGCTACTGGGCAGCTTGATCAGCAACCATCATGAATACCCGGAATATCTCCAGCGCGCGCAATTGATCTACACCCAGGCCGGCCTCGAAAACGAAGGCCGCGAGCTGGTGCAAGGCGCAGCCCGTGTCGCCACCGACATCATGAACAGGGGTGTCAAACTGTCGCGCGAAGGCAAACTCGGCGAAGCCATCGAACTGACCCGCGAAGCGCGCGCCAAGATGCCCAACAACGCCCGTCTGCTGCTCAACCACGCGTTCCTGCTGATCGCCTGGATGGAACGCCACGGCCGCGACCCCGCCCTCAACAAGGAAGCCCGCAACTGCATCGAACTGGCGCGAAAATTGAAGCCGGAAGACAAGCGCGCCGGCGAACTGCTCACCCGCCTGGAACTGATCAGCAACGATTTCGAACTACCGGCTTGAGGCTCATCGGTCAGGCAGACGCCACCAGGATGCGTGATGGGTCCGCTGCGCTTGACCCATCCTACGTATTGATCCAGCGCAGGTTTCGTAGGATGGGTCAAGCGCAGCGGATGCCTTGGCGGCGGGTTTTGCCGCTTAGGCATCCGGCGTGCCAAGAACTGGTGCAGCGGACCCATCTGTCCTCACGCTAAAACGCGAAATAGCCGCTGCCGGCGCGGCGTAGTTTTTCCCGCACCCGCAGGTAATCCGGAAACAGGTTGCCGACTTCGCGCCAGAACGCGGGTGAATGATTGCGTTGCCGGAAGTGGGCGAGTTCGTGGCAGATGACGTAATCGATTTCTTCCAGACTCGCCTTGATCAACCGCCAGTTCAGGCTGACCACGCCTTTGGCAGACAAACTGCCCCAGCGCGTGCGGGCGTTGGATAGCCGCATCGGCGGCAGCGCGATGCCGGCGCGCGCGGCGTGATGCGTCAGGCGCGCGTGCAGTAGCGCCCGCGCCTCGCGTTGATACCAGCGCTGCACTTGCGCCGCCAGCCGCGCCGGCGATGCCGCCAGGCTGGCGGCGCAGATCAGTTGATCATCCTGACGCTGCGCGCTGGCGCCGGCCGATTCGGCCAGGTGCAGGCGCAGCAGGCCGCCGAGGTACGGCAACACCGCATCGTGTTGCCAGATAAAGCGATCGGCGCTGAAAGCCTGCAGGCGATCGCTGATCCAGTCGGCGTGCTTGCGCAGAAACTGCTCAATCTCGCTTTTCGCCAGCCGCAACGGCGCATTCACCACCACCTCACCCTGCGCGTTGACCCGCAACGCCAGCGTGCGGCGGCGATTGCTCAGACGCAGGCGGCATTGCACCGACGTCGGCGCGTTGGTGGCATTGGTGGCGTTGGGAACATTGGCCAGATCAAGCGCGATCAGCGACTCGCTGCGTTCGACTTTGCCACCGCGACGAAAACCAAACACAGCAAACTCCTGTTGATCGAAAAAGCCAAAACAAACCCGCCCTCTCCCCCAGCCCCTCCCCCGCTTGCGGGGGAGGGGAGCGCGGGAATGATCACTCGGGCTGAAAAAACACCACCTGGTTACGGCCGGCGTCCTTGGCCTGATAAAGCGCCACATCAACCTGCTTGAGCAAGGTCTCGACCGCTTCCTGATGCCCCTGAAACAAGCGGACGCCAATACTGACGCTGGAAGCATAAGACTTCAGTTCGGGCATCGCATCGGGCAACTTCTCGCCGCCCAGTTGATACGGAATGGACAGCGCGGATCGTATCTTTTCCGCGACCTGCAACGCCTGGCGGGTGGCGGCTTCGGGTTCCTTGCCGAGATCTTGCAGAATCACCACGTATTCGTCGCCGCCCAGGCGGGCAACCGTGTCTTCCTGCCGAATATGGCTGCTCAGGCGGCGCGCCACTTCGATCAGCAACTGGTCGCCGACAGCATGCCCGCAACTGTCATTCAGGCCCTTGAAGTAATCCAGATCGAGCATCAACAGCGCACCGAATGCCTGGCTGCGCTTGCTGGCAATCAGCGCCTGATCCAGCCGATCCATCAACAAACGCCGGTTTGGCAGGTTGGTCAGCGGATCGTAGTAGGCGAGCAGGCGAATCTGCTCTTCCGCCGCGCGGCGCGCGGTGATGTCGTAATAGGTGATGACCACGCCATAACCTTCGAGCGGCAGCAAGTCGGCGGTGACGCTAAGCCAGGTGATCTCGCCATCCGGCCTGACGACCCCCATTTCCACATTTTCTATCCGCTGCTGTTCCTTCAGCGCGCGCACGCTGGCGAACTCCTCGGCCGGCATCGGTGAGCCATCAGTGTGCAAAATTTTCCATTCCGGGCTGGAAATGCCGCGCTGAGCATGCAACTCACGTGGAACGCCGAGCAACATTTCCGCCGCAGCGTTGGCTTCCAGCACGTTGCCGGCGGCATCGGTGACGGTAATGCCGAGCGGAAAACTGTCGAACAAGGTCTTGTACTTGGTCAGCGCCACCTTCAACGCGGCTTCGGTCTGCACCAGTTGGCGCAAGTCGATATCCATGCAGAAAAGCACCTTTTCCCCCGCCCGCGACTCAACCAGGGTATGGCTGGAAAATACCGGCACTTCAGAACCATCCTTGTGCGTCAGCAGCAAACGACTGGCCGGCACCCGTTTACCGCTTTCGACGATCTGACGCACCCCCATTTTCACGTCATCGGTTAACGCCTCGGGAATGATCAGGTCATACAGACTGCGGCCCAATGCCTCGGCGGCGCTATAGCCATAAAGCAGTTGCGACGCATGGTTCCAGAACACCACCGTACCATCCGGCAGATAGCCCTGAATCGCCAGCGCGTCGGCATCATCAAACAAACGCTGGAAGCGCGCCTCGCTGGCATGCAGGCGGGCTTCCGCCTGCCTTTGCTCGGTGACGTCCATGCCGGCGCTCATGCCGCCGATGATCTTGCCATCGGCATCGCGGATGCTGCTGTTGTGCCAGGCAACCAGACGTTGCTCACCGGACCGCGTGCGCACCGGGTTTTCGTAATGTTCCGAGCCCGCCAGATCATTCGCCAGCGCCTTCCTGAAAATCGACCGAACCTGATCGATCTGATCATTCGGTGGCAAACAGGTAGCGAACCAATCCTGGCCGACCAATTCATCTTCGCGATAACCCAGGAGTTCGCATCCCCTTCGATTGATCATCATGATGCGACCGTCAAGATCGAGCGCAACAATCATCACCTCGGCGGTTTGCAGGATATTGCGTGTCGTATCACGTTCGTTCCGCAACGCTCGCAGGCTTTCCCGCCAGCTCCATTCCGCCCCGGCGCGCGCCGCCAGAATGCGCAGATTGGCCTGGACCAGGTCACCGTCGCGCAACGGCTGGCGAGTGACCCCGACAAGCAAGCCAATCACCTGCTGGCTGACGCTGATGATGGGTTCTCCCACATAGCCTTCGGCGCCCAGATTGCGCAGATCATGGTCTTCCGGATAGCACATTCGCACGCCGGATTCGATGCACAGGCGCTGGCTCTGCAACACTTCCGAACACGGCGTCGCGGCCAATTCATAAGTCCAACCGGGAATCAGCTTGCCATCCAGCCAGGCCGCCTGGGTTGCCACGCTATGTCGATCCGGCTGCAAAAACGCGATGTGCACATAATCCAGACTCAGGTTTTCGGCGGCATGACGGACCAGATTGGTATAGAAGTCTTCATTACTCGGCACGGAGACAAAATCCGCTGTCGCGGTGAGGATTCTTTCTTGCGAGATGCGTTGGCTGATATCAGTCACCATCGCGGTCGCACCCGCAAAGTCGCCATTGCCAGCGAACACCGGTGTCGCACTCACCAAGGCATGAAACTCGCTGCCATCGGCGCGCAGGAAACGAAATTCATGCAACTCGCGCGCGCCATGTTCACGCTTCGTCTGAAACTGGGTGGCAACGTCCCGCGCCGCTTGATCCATGAATTCGCCAATGGGGCGACCCAGCATGGAACCTGGCGCATAACCCAGCATCTCCTCCATGCGCCGGTTGACATAGCTGGTTTTCCACTCGGCATCGACTTGCCAAATACCTTCATCGGCAGTTTCGACAATGTTGCGGAAGCGCGCTTCACTGTCGGCGAGGGCTGCCTCCGCAAGTTTGAGCTCGGTGATATCCCGCGTATTAGCGACCACGCCCTGAACCTGATTGGCCTCATCCCGATACGGAAAGTAAGTCATCGAGATATGGCGCTTGCCCAGTGTCGGGTAATCAAACCATTCTGCGTAACTAATGATTTCGCCTTGCAGACAGCGATCGAAGCGCGGTTTTACCTGCTGCTCGAACACATCCTGACCGAGATAGTCGGCGATGCTGCGGCCGATGAATGCCTCATTGCTGAGACCCGAAAATTGCTCATACGTGTGATTCACGATCTGGTAGCGATAGTTCTTGTCGAGCAGCGCAATCCCGTCCGGCGTAAAAGAAACGATGTACTGCGCCCTCTTCAGTTTGTCCTCGGTCGCCTTCAGTTCGGTAATGTCCTGCAATGATCCATACAGCCGCACCGCCTGCTGATTCGGGCTGAATCCAACCCCCATTTCGGCATGGCCGCGGGCCAGACAGATGCCGGTTGAAGCATCCGGCCGAACGATGCAAAGTTGCAGTTCGTAGGGCGTGCCCTGCTTGACCGCAAGGTCAACGGCTTCCTGCAACCGCTGCCAATCATCCGGGCGATACAAACGCGCCTGTTCCGCAAAGCAGGGCGCTGCCGATTGCACCGGCAGATGAAAGATACGGAACATCTCGTCCGACCATTTCACCGTATCGGTCGCCACCTCCCATTCCCAGGCTTTCCGAACGCGCCAGCATGGCCTGGTTCTGACTCAGAACGCGGCTTGCATCGTGCGCATCCAGCGCCCGCGCCAGGGCATGCCCGACTGTGCGCAACAAGGGCTCGATGCCGCCAGGGTCCAGGTCCGCTTTTGACCGCACCATGCCGACCCCGATAAAGCCCACCAGGCGGCTGCCAATCTCCAGCGGCACCACCAGAAATTGCTCGTAATAACCTTGCAGCGATGTGCGCAGACCGGTCATTTCCTCCGGCAGATCAGCCAGCTGATCGATGTAGAAAGATTCGCCGCGCAGGAAGCGGCCATGCGCCGGCAAGACATTGGCGCGCGGAAGGTGATGCATGGCTGCGGGCAGCGGTCTGATGCCCAGCGCATGCCACTCATCGCTGTAGGTATAACAATCCTTCTCGATGTTGAAACGGTATAAAACAGAACCATCGACATCGATGGCATCCTCGATGTCACTTTCTGCGCTCGCCTCGACAAAACGGGTCGTGATCTCGACCATTACCGATTGCAACGCATTTCGCCGGTCAAGCTCGGCAGTACGCGCCAGCACCCGTTCTTCCATCTCTGCGGTGATCGCCTCCAGGCGTTGCCGCGTCTCCCAGCTCTGGCACAACGTCCGCGCCAGTTGATAAACCTCTTCCTGGTTGAACGGCTTGCGCAGCAGCACCACGTCATGTCCCAGCGCATGCTGCAACGCATTCACGTCGTAATCGGAAAACGCGGTGGCGATGACGATATAGATCGACGGATCCTGCGCCCGCAACGCAATCGCGGTCCGCATGCCATCCCAGCCGGGCGGCATCCGCATATCGATGAACGCAAGCTGGTAGCGGACGCCCTGATCCAGCGCGCTACGCTGCAGATCCACCGCTGTCTCACCCTGATCCGCCTCGATCACCCGAAACAGGTTTTCTGACTCGACAACATCGCCAGCACCGGAAATCAGCGCTTCCAGGCCGCCCAGTTCAGACGGGGGCGGTTGCAGAATGTGCCGATAGGTTGCACGAATGGAAGCATCGTCATCCACCACCAGAACACTAAAAGCCGATGTCCTTATTTCGTTCACTGCTGACTCCTGATCATCATTCGGCGGTCACCGGCAGCCGCACTATTGACAAGACTGGTACACGTCAATTCCAGACGCAAACAAGCGCCCTGGCCACAACCTGCGCTTTCCAGCTGGATCGTGCCGCCTGACTCCTGCACGAACAAACCGGTTGCATGCAGGCCAAAACCGCTGCCGCGCGTCTTGGTTGAAAAACCAAACTCGAACAACCTCGGCTGTTGTTCCGGCGAAAACCCGATGCCATTATCTTCCACCTCAAGCCGGAAGCGATTCGCATCGATCGGCATGGCGCGGATCTGAATAAGGCCGACCAGATCGGACGCATCGGCCTGACGTTGGCTAATCGATTCATAGGCATTCTTCAGCACATTGATCAGTGCCTGCAGCAGACGATTGCGGGACAACAACAGCATCCCGACACCGGGATCAATCTGCTCCTTCACCTGAATACCACGCTGGCTGAAAGAATCCTCCAGCATCGCCAGCGCATCGTGCACCAGCGAGCCGAGATCGAAAGCGCTGGCAGTCCCCATCGGCAACGCCGCGCTTTGCTGGATGCGGACAATCTCGGAAATATGTTCGACACTGTCGAGAATCCGCTGGCTGCGGCGGGCCAACTCACGCTGGTTCAAGTCGTCGATCGCCGTCGCAGCCTTTCGCTGAATCGCCAACAGGTGCTCGGCCTGGCTGGCGTTCAGTCCATCGTCACCGAGGCGAACGGCAAAGCTGACCCCGTTTTCACGCAGCAACTCCGCTACCCGCGCCAGATCATGGCTGGCCTGACGCACGCCGCCGGCGTTTTCCAGCACCGACGTGATGGCGTTGCCGATGTTGTGCAGCACCGTCACGCTCATCTCCGCGATACCGGCCTGGAAAGCGCTGTAACGCTGCAAATCCTCGGCCCGCTTCTGCACACTGATATCGCGCGCAAACCCCACCGTACCGATGCTTTGCCCGTCCATCATGATGGGAGATTTGTAGGTTTCCATCCAGCTTCGCTGGCCATCCGTCTCGATCAACTCCTCCACCACCTTGGGCAAGCCGCTGGCCTGCACGGCGCAATCGTCGGCGCGATAGCGCTCGGCCAGATCGGTTGGCCAGAGGTCGAGATCAGTCTTGCCGACCAGCGCTTGCGGCGAATCCATGCCGCACAACTCGACAAAAGGTCGATTCACCGCCAGATAGCGGCTATCGGCATCCTTCAGCCAGACCAGGAACGGAAAGTTGTCCAGCAGCGCGCGCTGATACTGTTCCCGCATCGCCAGTGCCTGCTCCATGTGTGTGCGCTCAGTGATGTCATGCGCAATGCCGAGTACACCGATCAGATTACCCTGCGCATCGAACATCGGCGTCTTGGTGGTCTCCACCAGTTC
>JAIFLB010000193.1 GCA_020049245.1 Betaproteobacteria bacterium
CAGTGTTGCGATCGGCCCGCTCATTCGGCATTGCGCATTTGCTGGCCGTCATTCAGCCTGATACGCGGCAGCCCGAGAAAGATGTGGCTGATTTCGCCGCGATACGGCGTTTTGGCGAAATCATGCCATCCGTTTCATTGGCCGGCGTACCCCCAAAGATATTGTGATTACTCCCCAGCAATGATCCGATCTTGAACCCCTGCGCAGTGTTTATCTCCTTTCTGGCCTGGAGTACGACGAATTCCTTTCAGGCTGCTTGCCGCGATGAGCGCCCGGATGCACAAGCTGGTTAATGAGATCGATAGATTAAGGCTGATGAAAGGCGCGGATCGGTTGCAGCAAAATCTACTTAACCATTCCGATCTGGACAAAACCGGTCGTCACAAGGTGGAGCTTGAAGCGCCGAAACAGGTGATCGCCTCGCGCATTGGCGTCAAGCCGGAAACCTTTTCGCGACTGTTGCACAAGCTCACCAATATCGGCTGCGTCGAAATGGATGGCAATACCCTGTAAATCCGCGATCCGGAAGCGAAGCCGCAAACCCGCATCGAACTAATCGGTTCAGCTTTCCAGAATCAATGCAGCAGCGACCCGACGCCCTTCAGCGGCAAGGATGTTATAGGTTCGGCATGCCGCCGGGGTATCCATGACTTCAACACCAATTCGCGCCTTGATCAGTCCGGCATAAAGGGCGGGTGACGGAAAACGCAATTTTCGGCCGCTTCCGAGCAGGATGATTTCCGGTGCGCGCAGGGCCAGAGTGTCGAAATGTTCTGCGGCTAATAGGGCCAGCGTGTTTGCCCAGCCGGTGATGACTTCATCGGGCAAGACAATCAGGCTGGCTTCATGGCGTACTCCATTGACCAGAATGTGATCGCTGCCATAGCCGGAAATCAGATTTGTATTTGCGCTGTGAGAAAGATGCAGCTTCATGGCGGTCGGGTGAAATGTTGCCGGAAATTTTGGTAGAAAACAGATGGCACAAGGCTTGTTCACATCGCAGAGTAACTGCAATTGTAGGCAGCCAACGACTAGGTGCATCAGATTGCCCGTGGATTGGGCACTCGGGTAACATTACACGCTTTTACAAAGCCTGACTTTACAAAGCCCCGCGATGGACGAGTTCCCCAGAATTACACGACTGCCACCTTATGTTTTCAATATCACCGGCGACCTGAAAATGGCCGCCCGGCGGCGGGGCGAAGACATTATCGACTTTGGCATGGGCAATCCAGATCAGCCTACGCCGCCGCATATTGTCGAGAAGATGATTGAAACCGCGCGCCGCGGTGATACCCACCGATATTCAGTTTCGAAGGGCATCCCCCGCCTGCGCAAAGCGATTTGCAACTGGTACAAGACGCGTTACGACGTTGATCTTGACCCGGAAAAGGAAGCCATCGCCACCATCGGTTCGAAGGAGGGCATTGCCCACCTGGCGCTGGCAACACTGGATCGCGGCGATATTGTGCTGGTGCCGAATCCCAGCTACCCGATCCACATCTACGGTCCGGTGATCGCCGGCGCCGACATCCGCCATCTGCCGATGACGCCGGGGGTCAATTTCTTCGAGGAAATGGAAAAGGCGATCAAGGACTTCTGGCCGCGACCGAAGATGTTGATCCTGAACTTCCCAAGCAACCCGACCACGCAATGCGTGGAACTCGAGTTCTTCGAGAAAGTGGTGGCCATGGCGAAGGAGTACGGCATCCTGGTGGTGCATGACATTGCCTATGCCGACATCGTGTTTGATGGCTATAAAGCGCCTTCCATCATGCAGGTGCCCGGCGCCAAAGATGTGGCAGTGGAATTCTTCACGTTGTCGAAGAGTTACAACATGCCTGGCTGGCGGGTCGGTTTCATGGTCGGTAACGCCAGGTTGTGCGCGGCGCTGGCGCGGATCAAGAGTTATCACGATTACGGCACCTTTACACCGATCCAGGTGGCGGCGATTACTGCGCTGGAAGGCCCGCAGGATTGTGTCGAAGACATTCGCCTGATGTATCAGAAACGGCGCGATGCGTTGGTCAAGGGTCTGAACGAAGTCGGCTGGAACGTGCAGGCACCGAAAGCCACGATGTTCCTGTGGACGCCGATTCCGGAACCTTATGCGCACATGAAGTCATTGGAATTCTCTAAAAAAGTACTGGCCGATGCCAAGGTCGCGGTCAGCCCCGGCGTTGGTTTTGGCGACTACGGTGACGACCACGTGCGCTTCGCGCTGATCGAAAACGAAATGCGTACCCGCCAGGCCATTCGCGGCCTGCGTGACATGTTCAAGAAAGATGGATTGCTGAAATGAAACCAATCAATGTAGGCCTGCTCGGTATCGGCACGGTCGGTGGTGGTACCTGGACCGTTCTGACACGAAATCAGGAAGAAATTACCCGCCGCGCCGGGCGTCCGATTCGCATCACTGCAGTGGCGGATCGCAATCTTGAGCATGCCCGTTCGCTGGTTGGCGATCAGGCCAAGCTCACCGACGATGCTTTCGCCCTGGTGAAAGACCCGGACATCGATATCGTCGTCGAACTGATCGGCGGCTATACCACGGCCAAGGAACTGGTGCTGCAAGCCATCGAAAACGGCAAACATGTGGTCACCGCCAACAAGGCGCTGTTGGCTGTGCATGGCAACGAGATATTCGCCGCCGCGCAGAAAAAAGGCGTCATGGTTGCTTTCGAAGCTGCCGTGGCCGGTGGTATTCCGATCATCAAGGCGTTGCGCGAAGGTCTTTCGGCCAATCGCATTCAGTGGATCGCCGGCATCATCAACGGCACGACCAACTTCATCCTGTCCGAAATGCGTGACAAAGGGTTGTCGTTTGATGCGGCCTTGAAGGATGCGCAGAAACTGGGTTACGCCGAAGCGGACCCGACCTTCGACATCGAAGGTATCGATGCAGCGCACAAAGCAACTTTGATGGCGTCGATCGCCTTCGGCATTCCGGTGCAGTTCGACAAGGCGTATGTCGAAGGCATTACCAAGCTGCAAGCGAAGGACATCCGTTATGCCGAACAACTCGGCTACCGGATCAAGTTGCTCGGTATTGCCAAACGCAAAGAGGGGGGGCAAGTGAGCGGCGTCGAACTGCGCGTGCATCCGACGCTGATCCCGGCCAAGCGCCTGATCGCCAATGTGGAAGGTGCGATGAACGCGGTGCTGGTGCAGGGCGATGCGGTGGGGGCGACGTTGTATTACGGCAAAGGTGCTGGCGCCGAGCCGACCGCCTCTTCGGTGATTGCCGATCTGGTCGATGTCACCCGCCTGCATACCGCCGACAAGCACCATCGCGTGCCGCACCTGGCGTTCCAGCCGGATCAACTGACCGACTTGCCGATCCTGCCGATCGAGGAAGTCGAAACCGCCTATTACCTGCGCATGCGCGCCGCCGACAAGCCGGGGGTGCTGGCCGATATCACCCGTATCCTGGCCGACCTGGAAATTTCCATCGACGCGATGTTGCAGAAGGAACCGGATGAAGGTGAGGATCAGACCGATATCGTTTTGCTGACGCATGTTGCCAGGGAAAAAGCGGTCAATGCCGCAATGGCGAAGATCGAAGCGCTGACCACCATTGCCGGCAAAGTGACGCGGATCCGGCTTGAAGAATTGAACGGCTGACATGCGTTACCTGAGCACTCGAGGTCATCCAACGGCACTGAACTTCTCGCAAATCCTGCTCGGCGGCCTGGCGCCGGATGGCGGTTTGTATTTGCCCGAGACGTATCCGAAATTCAGTGCCGACGATCTTTCCGACATGCGTGGCATGGATTATCGGCAGCTGGCTTTTGTCGTGTTGTCGCGCCTCGCCGACGACATACCGGCCGGCGATCTGAAAGCGCTGATCGACAAAACCTACACCATAGATACCTACTGTCATGGTCGCCAGGATTCGGATTACTGCCAGATCACGCCGGTGCGAAAACTGGAAGATGATCTGTACATCCTGGAACTGTCTAATGGCCCGACGCTGGCGTTCAAGGATATGGCGATGCAGTTGCTCGGCAACCTGTTCGAGTACGCTCTCGACAAGGCCGGCCAGGATATCAACATCCTCGGCGCCACTTCCGGTGATACCGGTTCGGCGGCCGAATACGCGATGCGCGGCAAGCACAATGTGCGCGTCTTCATGCTTTCCCCAGAACATGGCATGACTCGGTTTCAGCAGGCGCAGATGTACAGCCTGCAAGACGCGAACATCTTCAACATCGCGGTACGCGGCGTGTTCGACGACTGCCAGGACATCGTCAAGAGCGTGTCCAATGATCTCGAATTCAAGGCGAAATATCGTATTGGCGCCGTCAATTCAATCAATTGGGGGCGGATTGCCGCGCAGGTGATCTATTACTTCAAGGCCTACTTTGCAGTTACCAGCGAGAACACGCAGAAGGTCAGCTTCTCAGTACCTTCCGGCAACTTCGGCAACGTTTGCGCCGGCCATATTGCGCACATGCTGGGCCTGCCGGTGCAGAAGTTGATCGTCGCCACCAATGAGAACGACGTCCTCGACGAGTTTTTCCGGTCCGGTATCTATCGCCCGCGCACGGCGGCACAAACGCTGCATACCTCCAGCCCGTCGATGGATATTTCGAAAGCGTCGAATTTCGAGCGCTTCATCGCCGACTTGACCGGTCGAAACACCGCCAAAGTGGCTGAGTTGTGGCGTGCCGTCGATGCCGGTGGCAGCTTCGATCTGAAGCCGGATGGCTTGTTCGATCAGTTGAAGGATTACGCGTTCGAATCCGGCTCCAGCAGCCATGCCGACCGGATACGCACCATCCGCATGGCCTGGGAAAAATACGGTGTGATGATCGACACCCATACCGCCGATGGCCTCAAGGTTGGTCTCGAACATCGCGAAGCCGGCATCCCGCTGGTCTGTCTGGAAACCGCCTTGCCGGCGAAATTCGAGGACAGTATTCAGGAGGCCTTGGGCATCCAGCCTGAACGTCCCGCCGGACTGGAAAATCTGGAATCGTTGCCGCAACGTGTCGAAATCATGAATGCCGATGTGGCGGCCATTCAGGCTTTCGTCGCGAAGCACGCCAACGACTGAATTTGATGCTTCGCCTGCTTCGGTTTGCGCTGCTCTTCCTGGTTTGCGGGCTGGGCATCGCATCGGTCGTTGCGTCGTCTCCCGGGCATGCTTTCTGGTGGCAAAGCAAACCCACAGCCAGTCTGGAAATCCCGGTTGAGAACCTGCCACCCGAGGCGCGTCAGACGCTGATCCTGATCAAGCGGGGCGGGCCGTTTCCGTATTCCAGAGACGGCATCACGTTCGGCAACCGCGAGGGGCTGTTGCCGCCGCAGCAGCGCAATTACTACCGTGAGTTCACGGTGCCGACGCCGGGACTGAAGCATCGCGGTGCGCGTCGCATTGTTGCTGGCAGGGCAGGCGATTATTGGTACACCGCTGATCACTACCGGTCGTTCAAGCGCATCCGTGAAGCATCGAATGGAGCGCGTTGAAATGGCCAATCCCGAGATGGGCAACCCGAAAATGATCCAACGCGCGGTGTCTGAAGTGCTGGAACAGCCGGAACGGAATGGAATTTATCGGCTTTCGCAATCCGACTTCGGCTTCCAGCCCGTTCTGGATGGCCGCGCACTGCGCAGCAAGAAGTCATTGCTTGCGGGTGTCGCACGGGCATTTGATTTCCCTGATTATTTTGGCGAAAACTGGGATGCGCTGGAAGAATGCCTGAGCGATATGGGTTGGCGCGATGGTGAGATCAGCCTACTGATCGAACATGCCGACTCCATCCCGGATGCTTTGTTTGCTACTTTCCGGCAAGTCTTTGGTCAAATGGCGGAACAGTGGGCCGGCGAAGGCCGGGTATGCAGCTTGTTCCTGACCGGTCTGGAAGATTCCGATATTCCGCTGCTGGCGTAAACGATTGCCAGAAGGTTGGACTGGGCGTTAATGCACTTCGTCGTCGCGATGACGACGCCAGATGATGGTCATCACCAGGCTGATGAACAGGCCGAACAGGGTGATTACCCAATGGATGTGCATACCGTGACCGACCATAAAACTGTAAGCACCAAGCAGGACCAGAATGCCAAGGTTTTCATTGAAATTCTGGATCGCGATGGAGTGACCCGCGCCCATCAGTAAATGTCCCCGGTGTTGCAACAAGGCATTCAGCGGCACGACAAAAAAACCGGATAAGACACCGATGAAGAAGAGCAAAGCGGCTGCGATACGCCAATCCGAGACGAACACCAAGGCGATCACCGTGAAGCCCAGGACGATCCCGGCAGGCAGGACTTTGACCGAACTCTCCAGGCGTACCCATTTGCCGGCCATGCCGGCGCCGACGGCAATGCCGACCGCCGACATGGCGGTCAATTGCGTCGCCTGGGTCAGGTCGAATTTAAGATTGAACGCCGCCCAGGCGAGGACGACCAGGCGCAAAGTCGCGCCGACACCCCAGAATAAAGTGGTGACGGCAAGCGAGACCTGTCCAAGCGGATCCTTCCAGAGCAAATTGAAGGAATGCCAGAAGTCATGCAGCAGAAAAACCGGGTTCCGCTTCGGGGTTTTGTGATCGGCGGGCAAGCGCGGGATGTATAAATTGAACCAGGCCGCGATCAGGTACAAAACCAGAATTACCATAATCGCGAATTTGGGCGCGGTAATCCATTCGGCCAGGTTCCACTCAACCAAGGCGGCACCGACAATTTTGGGACTGATCAGCAAGCCACCGAGAACTGCGCCAAGAATGATCGCCGCCACGGTGGCGCCCTCCATCCAACTGTTCGCTTTGACCAGCAAAGCCGGCGGCAGGTATTCGGTGAGGATGCCGTACTTGGCCGGCGAATAGGCCGCCGCACCAAGACCGACTATCGCGTAGGCATACAGCGGTTGCATGCCGGCCAGCATGGCAATGCAGCCGATCATCTTGATCGCATTGCTGATGAACATGACGCGACCTTTTGGTGTCGAGTCGGCAAAAACGCCAACAAACGGCGCCAGCAAGATGTAGGAAAGGATGAAAAACTGCTGCAGCAGCGGGACATGCCAATCCGGCGCTGAAAGTGACATCAGCAACGCGATTGCCGCAAACAGCAATGCGTTATCCGCCAATGCCGAAAAAAACTGGGCAATCAGAATGATGTAGAAACCACGATTCATCTGGCCAGTTTGCGCTGTGTCATGGATGTTGGAAGCAATGTTTGCCAATACTGGCCGAAGGGCCGCGAGTGCTATCAGGTTGCGAGTCAGGTAAGCGGGAATGACATTGAAACCGGTGGGTATGACATTGAGACCGTTTACCGGCCTCAGCCTGCGGCGAAAATTGCCACGTCGTTCACACCACGGTGGACGCTTCGGTGAACACCTTCGCGATCACCTCAGCGGGCGCAGATATTAGCTTCAAATTCGAGCCCTGATCACGTTTTCAGGCAAATTCCGTTTGCTCGGAAGCACATTTTTTCGACTGTCATAAATTAGAGAATTATGATTGAATCGCATAATTAAAATTTATCCGCGCATAAGAAAATGGCTGATCGCCGACTGCAGGTTTTTCATACCGTTGCCAAGCAATTGTCTTTCACCAAAGCGGCCGAATTGTTGTTCATGACGCAGCCGGCGGTGACCTTTCAGGTCAAACAGTTGGAAGAGCATTTCAACACCCGCTTGTTCGAGCGTTCGCATGGCAGGATTTCGCTGACTCCGGCGGGTGAGTTGGCACTCGATTATGCCGAGCGCATTCTCAATATGACGGGTGAAATGGAGGCGCGCATATCCGAGCTCACCGGTCAGGTCAGTGGACCATTGTTGATCGGGGCCTCGACGACGATTGCTGAGTACATGCTGCCGCGTCTGCTCGGCGAATTCAAACAGAAACACCCGGAAACCCAGGCGCGTCTGACCGTAGCCAATTCGGAAACGATCGAAAACAAGGTTGCCGATCACACGTTGGACATGGGACTGATCGAGTCGGCCTCGCACCATCCGAATCTGGTGACTCAGGTCTGTTGCGAAGATGAGTTGGTGATGATCTGCGCGCCTTTTTCAGACCTGGCCCAACTTGATCATGTCACCCCGAAACAGGTTGCTTCGCATCCGTATATCAGTCGCGAATCGGGTTCGGGGACACGCGAGTGCATCGACGATTTCTTCCGCAACAACGGCGTCTCGCTGGATGAAATCAATCTGGTCATGGAGTTGGGCAGCCGCGAGGCGATCAAGGGCGCGGTGGCTGCCGGGCTTGGCGTCGCGGTGTTGTCCAGCACCACGGTAACCAAGGAAATCCGGCTTGGCGAACTGGTCGCGATTCAATTGGACCCGCCTTTGCGGCGGCAGTTATCCCTCGTGTATCCGCAGGAAAAATTCCGCAGCAAGTTGTTGCAGTGTTTCCTGGATTTCCTTGAACAGAGTCCGATGATCAAGGATTTCGTCCTACCCAAGGTCAAGTGATGACGGTGGATGAGCGGCGCTTGCTGCGCCTGTTTCGCGCGCTTTCTGAAACAAGACAAGCGGGTTTGCTCGACTACGCCGAGTTTTTACTGGCTCGCGTTGCGCCCGAAGAAGTGCCCGTCCCGCAAACGCCACTCGAAATCGCGCGCCCGAGCCAGGAAAGCGTGGTCAAAGCGATCAAGCGTCTGCGTGAAACCTACCCGATGCTGGACCGTGCCAAATTGATCCATGAAATTTCCGCCTTGATGAGCCAGCATCTGGTGCAAGGCCGTGGCGCGCCCGAGGTGATCAACGAACTCGAAGCGCTGTTTCTGCGGCATTATCAAGTCATGCAAGATATTCAATAAGCGCTGCATGCAATAGCCTCAGGCTGCGCGGCGTGCCAATATGGCGGGCGAATTCAGCCGACTATCCAAGGAAAAACTATGAGCAATTCCGATCAAGCCGAACTGGACAAGTTCAGTCAACTCGCCCACCGCTGGTGGGACGCCAACTCCGAATTCAAGGCGCTGCACGACATCAATCCATTGCGTCTGCAGTGGATTTCCGATTTGGCGGGCGGTTTGCAGGGCAAGCGCGTGGTCGATGTCGGCTGTGGCGGCGGCATTCTTTCAGAAAGCATGGCGCGCGCCGGTGCTCAGGTTACTGGCATCGATCTGGCTGAGAAGCCGCTCAAGGTTGCCAAGCTGCATAAACTCGAATCCGGCGTTGAAGTCGACTATCGACTGATTGCGGCGGAAGAACTGGCTGCGGTCGAGCCGGAAAGCTTCGATGTCGTGACCTGCATGGAAATGCTTGAGCATGTGCCGGACCCGGTTTCCGTGATGACCGCCTGCGGACGCATGGTCAAGCCGGGCGGCTGGGTGTTTTTTTCTACCTTGAACCGGAATCCGAAAAGCTACCTGTTAGCCATAGTCGGCGCCGAATATGTGCTGAACATGTTGCCCAAAGGCACGCATGACTGGGCCAGATTCATCAAGCCGCATGAGCTTGCCGCTTATGCTCGCGAGGCCGGCCTGGATTCGGTCGATTTGATGGGCATGACTTACAACCCGATCACCAAGGTCTACCGACTGGAACGCAATACCGACGTGAATTACCTGTTGGCTTGCCGCCGCGCCTGACTTTTCCGGACAAGTTACGCGTGAGTCGGGTATTGCAACAAGATATCGCCGCAGTCCTGTTCGATCTGGATGGCACGCTGGTGGATACCGCACAGGATCTGGGCGGTGCGTTGAATGCCATGCGGCAAAAACGTGGCCTCGCCGCGATCCCGGCACCAGCCTGCCGCGCCCAGGCATCCCATGGCGCGCGCGGCCTGCTCAAGCTGGGCTTCGATGTTGAACCGCAGCATCCTGATTTCTTGGATTTGCGGCAGGAGTTCCTGGACGTTTACGCCACGAGACTGACCCGCAATTCGCCTTTGTTTGACGGGGTGGCGGAAGTACTCACCGCGCTCGATGAACGCGCGATCAAATGGGGTATCGTCACCAACAAACCGGCTTGTTACACGCAACCGCTGGTTGCACATCTCGGTCTGGCTGAACGCGCTGCCTGCATCGTTTCGGGCGATACCTGCAGCCGGCCAAAACCGCATCCTGAACCGGTTTTGCATGCTTGCCGGATCGCGAATGTGGCAGTGGAAGCCTGCATTTACGTCGGCGACGCCGAGCGCGATATCCAGGCCGCCAATGCTGCCGGTATGCCTGCTTTGGTGGCCATGTATGGTTATCTCGACGCGGTCGATCGACCCGGCGATTGGGGCGCACGAGGCTTTATCCAGGCGCCGGCGGATTTGCTTGCCTGGGTTTAACCCTGCCGCGTGGTTCGAAGCCGGCCCAGTCAAACTTCAAGCCCAGTATTTCGCCTTCTCCGGTAACACCCAGCGCACGCCACCTTTTGGGTCCGCCTTGTCACCCAAATAGCGTGGAATGACGTGGATATGCAGGTGCGGCACGCTTTGGCCGCCGGCGATGCCCTGATTGATGCCGATGTTGTAGCCATCCGGGCGGTGCTCGCTGTCGAGCAATGTCTTGCACACGTTCAATGCACGCAGCAACGCCTGCTGCTCCGCTTCGGTGGCATCGAACAACGTCGGAAAATGACGTTTCGGGATGACCACGGTATGGCCGGGCGACACCGGAAATCCATCTTTGTAAACGACGGTAAGTTCGTCCTCGGCCAGGATGCGGGCGGGATCGAGAACGCAGAACGGGCAGGCTTTTGGAGTCATGTTCAGGCTGAGCTTGAAAAAATCGATATCTGGACACGACATTATCGGGGAAACCCGTTGGCGCTGGCCATGTCATGCATCAGGCCGCTGATCGTTCGGATTTATAAGCCCGACATGATTTCTTCGCCATGTCGCCTTTGAGGGAAAGTGCCATTCCGGTATCATTGCGCATCCCCGCATCAGCTATATTTATGACCCGTTACGTATTTGTTACCGGTGGAGTGGTTTCCTCATTGGGTAAGGGCATTGCTGCCGCCTCTTTGGGAGCGATTCTTGAATCTCGCGGGTTGACTGTCACCCATCTCAAGCTGGATCCCTATATCAACGTCGATCCGGGCACGATGAGCCCGTTTCAGCATGGCGAGGTATTTGTCACCGAAGATGGCGCCGAGACCGACCTTGATCTTGGCCACTACGAGCGCTTTACGCGCGCCAAGATGGGCAAGCGCAACAATTTCACCACCGGCCAGATCTACGAATCGGTGATCAAGAAGGAGCGGCGTGGCGAGTACCTGGGTCGGACCGTTCAGGTTATTCCGCACATCACCGACGAAATCAAGGCTTACATCAAGCGTGGCGCCGAAGGTGCCGAAGTGGCGATCATTGAAGTCGGTGGTACGGTGGGCGATATCGAGTCGTTGCCGTTCCTGGAAGCGATACGCCAGATGGGGATCGAAGAGGGGCGTGGTGCCACCTGCTTCATTCACCTGACGCTGTTGCCCTACATCCACGCCGCTGGTGAACTGAAGACCAAACCCACCCAGCATTCGGTCAAGGAATTGCGTGAAATCGGTATCCAACCGGATGTGTTGTTGTGCCGCGCGGACCGGCACATTCCCGCTGAAGAACGGCGCAAGATTGCTTTGTTCTGTAATGTCATGCCGGAAGCGGTGATTGAGGCGCTGGATGCCAGTTCGATCTACAAGATTCCAGCCATGCTGCATGATCAGATGCTGGATGAAATTGTCTGCCACAAACTTGGATTGCTCGCCAAGGCAGCTGACCTGTCGGTCTGGAAAAACCTCATTCATGCTTTGGAACATCCGCAGCATCAGATCGATATTGCATTCGTCGGCAAGTATGTCGATCTGACCGAGTCATATAAATCGTTGTCCGAAGCACTGACGCACGCCGGCATTCATACCCAAAGCAAAGTCAATATCCATTATGTCGATTCGGAATCAATCGAACGTGACGGTTGCGATATGTTGGCTGCGATGGATGCCATCCTGGTCCCGGGCGGTTTTGGCATCCGGGGCACGGAAGGCAAGATCTGCGCCATTCGCTATGCCCGCGAGAACAAGATTCCCTATCTTGGCATCTGCCTGGGCATGCAATTGGCGGTGGTGGAATACGCGCGCAATGTCGCCGGCATGAGCGGTGCCCATTCGACCGAATTCGAGCCGGCAACGCCGTATCCGGTGATCGGCCTGATTACCGAATGGCTGACCGCTGATGGTCATTTCGAGCAGCGCGATGAAAACTCCGATCTTGGCGGTTCGATGCGTCTTGGCGGCCAGGTTTGCAAGCTGGATGCCAGTTCCCTGGCGCATACCATCTATGGCAAGGACGAGATCATCGAGCGGCATCGACATCGCTTTGAAGTCAACAATGCATTGCGCGCGCGGTTGGAAGGCGCTGGATTGCGGGTTTCCGGACGCGCGCCGGGAACTGATCTGTGTGAAATGGTCGAATTGCCACAGGACGTGCATCCTTGGTTTGTCGGGTGTCAGTTTCACCCTGAGTTCACCTCCAACCCACGCGATGGTCATCCCTTGTTCAAAGCCTTTGTTACCGCGGCACTGCTTCATCAGCAAGGAAAATCATCATGAAACTATGCGGATTCGAAGTCGGGCTGGATCAGCCCCTGTTTCTGATCGCCGGACCGTGTGTTATCGAATCCGAACAGATGGCGATGGATACCGCCGGAAAGTTGAAGGAAATCTGCGCCGCCGCAGGCGTCAATTTCATCTACAAGTCGTCGTATGACAAAGCCAACCGTTCCTCCGGCAAGTCTTTTCGTGGTCTGGGGATGGATGAGGGCCTGCGCATCCTGTCTGAAGTGAAAAAGCAGATCGGCGTGCCGGTCATCACCGACATCCACAGCATCGACGAAATTCCCGCCGTCAGCGCGGTCGCCGATGTGCTGCAAACACCGGCTTTCCTCTGTCGCCAGACCGATTTCATCCAGGCTGTTGCCGCTTCCGGCCGGCCGGTCAACATCAAGAAAGGCCAGTTTCTCGCTCCGGGCGACATGAAGAATGTGGTCAACAAGGCGAAGGACGCCAATGGTGGTGCAGACAGCATCATGGTCTGCGAGCGTGGCGTTTCGTTCGGTTACAACACCTTGATCTCCGACATGCGCGGTTTGGCGATCATGCGCGAGACCGGGTGCCCGGTGGTGTTCGATGCGACCCACTCGGTGCAGCAGCCGGGCGGTCAGGGTGATCGTTCCGGTGGCCAGCGAGAATTCGTGCCTGTGCTGGCGCGCGCGGCGGTGGCCGTGGGCATTGCCGGCTTGTTCGCCGAAACGCATCCGGATCCGGCCAACGCCATGTCGGATGGCCCCAATGCCTGGCCGCTGCATTTGATGCAAGAATTGCTGGAAACACTCAGGGATATCGATGCCCTGGTGAAACAAAAGGGCTTTATCGAAGCCCGGATTTGAGTAGAAACCTAAATACGCGCCCGTTGCTTACCCCCGTGACGAACTCTGCGCGCCTTCATAAAAAGGAAATGATATGAGTGCCATCGTTGACGTAATCGCCCGTGAAATCCTGGATTCTCGCGGCAATCCGACCATTGAAGCCGATGTGCTTCTCGAATCCGGCGTGCTCGGCCGTGCCGCTGTGCCGTCCGGCGCCTCCACCGGCAGCCGCGAAGCCATCGAACTGCGTGATGGCGACAAATCGCGTTATGGTGGCAAGGGCGTGCTGCAAGCTGTCGAAAACGTGAATACCGAAATCGCCGAAGCGATCCTCGGCCTCGACGTTGAAGAACAACATCTGATCGACCAGACCCTGATCGATCTCGACGGCACCGAAAACAAGGCTCGCCTGGGCGCCAACGCCATCCTGGCCGTTTCGCTCGCCTGCGCGCGCGCCGCCGCTGAAGAAGCCGGCTTGCCGCTTTACCGTTACCTGGGCGGCGCCGGTCCGATGCAGTTGCCGGTGCCGATGATGAATATCGTCAATGGCGGCGCGCATGCCGACAACAACGTCGACATCCAGGAATTCATGATCATTCCGGTCGGCATGACCAGCTTCCGCGAAGCGCTGCGTTGTGGCGCCGAAATCTTCCATACCTTGAAGAAACTCCTCGGCAAGGCAGGCCATCCGACCTCGGTTGGCGATGAAGGCGGCTTTGCACCGAGCTTCAAGTCGAACGAAGAAGCGCTCAAGTTCATCGTTGAAGCGATCAGCGCGGCGGGTTACACGCCGGGCAAGGATGTCATGATCGGCCTCGATTGCGCCGCCTCCGAGTTCTACAAGGATGGCCGTTACGTGCTGGAGTCTGAAGGCTTGAAGCTGACCTCCGCCGAGTTCTCCGACTACCTCGCTGCCTGGGTCGACAAGTACCCCATCATCAGCATCGAAGACGGCATGGCGGAAGGCGATTGGGAGGGCTGGGCGATCCACACCGCACGTCTGGGCAAGTCGATCCAGATCGTTGGCGACGACCTGTTTGTCACCAACGCGAAGATTCTGCGTGAAGGCATCAAGAAGAACATCGCCAATTCGATCCTGATCAAGGTCAACCAGATCGGTACCTTGTCGGAAACCTTCGAAGCGATCGAAACCGCCAAGCGTGCCGGCTATACCTGCGTCATTTCGCATCGTTCCGGCGAAACCGAAGATTCCTTCATCGCTGACCTGGCCGTGGCCAGCAATGCCTTGCAGATCAAGACCGGTTCATTGTCACGCGCTGATCGTATTGCCAAGTACAACCAGCTTCTGCGTATCGAGGAAGAGCTCGCCGAGCGCGCGCGCTACCCCGGTCTGGAAGCGTTCTACCAACTGAAATGAAATGCGCGCGCTTGCCTGGACGCTGGCGGTGCTGATCGTGCTGCTGCAGTACCCGCTCTGGCTGGGCAAGGGCAGCTGGTTGCGCGTGCACGAACTGGAACGGGAAATTGCTGCCCAGAGAACCGCCAACCAGGCATTGGAAGCGCGTAACGTGCAATTGGCGGCGGAGGCTCGGGATCTGCATTCGGGCTACGACGCACTCGATGAACGCGCCCGCTTCGAATTGGGTATGGTGCGAAATAACGAAGTTTTTTTTCATGTCATGGAGCCGGTGGCAGGCAAATCGCTACCGGCCCCGCCACAGGGTAATCGGCCATGATGACCACGCTTCAGATTGTTCTGGCTATTGTCGGCGTTGTTCTCATCGCCATCATCGTTATCTATAACCTGCTGCAGGAACGACGCTTTCGCAAGGAAGCCGAGAAAATGTTCTCGCACAAGCGGGAAGATGTCATGTTGGGTGAGTCGATTCGCGGTGAACCCGGCTCGCGTCGCTCCGAATCCCAGATGCAACTTTCGGATGACTCGACGCCATCGCCAAAAATGAATCAAGCCGGTGAAGCGGCGATTGCCCCATTGCAGTCGATGGATGCCTCGCGCAGACCCGATTCCGGTTCGATCTTGCATTCACTGGAACCCATCGAAACAGGCGAGTCCGATGCGCCTTCGGTAAGTCCGGGCAAATCAGCAAGCAGCGGCATGACACCAGAGAAGCCGTTGGCTTCCCGGCCATTGCCCCAAACACCAACTGTTCCTGCCGCAAAACCGCAAGCATCACCAGTACCGGCTCCAACACCGACGCCAGTGTCAACGCCAAGACCTGCTTTGGCGCCTTATTCCCTGCCGCAGACTGATCGACCCGAAGCGGCGACGGCGGGAATGTTTACGCCGAGTGGCCTCGATCCATTGACCGAGTACATCGCCAGATTGAAGTTTTCCGCCCCGACGACGGCGAATTTCGGTTCCTTGTTGAATAGCTTGCGTCGCGTTGGCAAACCGGTGCGGGCTGTTGGTCGCCGCGTTGATGGCGCTTGGGAGGCGTTGAGCAGCCATCCAAGAAGCGCACTTGATCTGGTCGAATTCGGTCTGCAATACGCCGATCGAAGTGGCGCATTGTCACAGGATCAACTCGACATGTTCTCGCGCGCGCTCTACGAATTTGCCGCCGAAGAGGGCGGTGCGGTGACCTGTCCTGACAAACCGGAAGCACTCGATTTGGCGCGCGATCTTGATCTGTTCTGCATGGATGTCGATGTGCTGATTGGACTCAATGTGGTTTCCGCTGACAGCCGGCCGTTTACCAGTGAGGCGATGCACGGCCTGGCGCTGGAATCGAATCTTTCGCTTGAGGCGGATGGCAGTTTTCATGCCCGCGACAGCCAGAGTCATACCCTGTTTACTTTGGCCAATCAGGGCGAAGAACCATTTCCTCGCGATGGCCGTGGTCTGACCACGCATGGCGTGACCTTGTTGTTCGACGTGCCGCGCGTCGCCGACGGCCTGGCAGTATTCGACCGGATGACGCAACTGGGGTTTGACCTGGCCAATCGCCTTGAAGGTAGGCTGGTTGATGACAATGGCCGCGCCGTCAGTGAAGACAGTCTGAACCGTGATCGCAGTCGCTTGGTGGCGTTCTATCAACGCATGGAAGCGCGTGGCATTCCGGCTGGCGGCGAGCGCTCTTTGCGCCTGTTTGTCTAGTTCATTCGGGCATGACGAACCCCGCGGCCGGGGACGCGCCTGATTCGCCTGCCGCTCGCGTGCAGGCGCTGCGGGCGGCAATCAACGAGGCCAACTATCGCTATTACGTGCTCGACGCACCGACCTTGCCGGATGCGGAGTACGACCGCTTGCTGCGAGAGTTGCAGGCTATCGAAGCGGAACACCCCGAACTTCTGAGCGTCGATTCGCCGACCCAGCGGGTTGGCGCCGAACCGCTGAAAGCGTTTGCCGAAGTCGCGCATACGATTCCCATGTTGTCACTCGGGAATGCCTTTTCCGAGGCGGATGTGGTCGCATTCGACCGCCGTGTGCGGGAAGGATTGGCGCGGGAAGCCTCCAACACCGAGATCGAATATGCGGTTGAGCCAAAGTTCGATGGCCTCGCGGTTGCACTCCATTACCAGAACGGTCTTTTCGTGCGCGGTGCGACTCGGGGTGACGGCTTCAGCGGTGAAGATGTCAGTGCCAACCTGCGCACCATCCATAGCATTCCGATGCGTCTGGCGACAGACGACCCGCCTGCCTGGCTGGAAGTGCGCGGCGAAGTACTGATGCTGCGAAGTGATTTTGAAAGGCTGAACGATATCGCGCGGGATAAGGGCGAAAAGACCTTCGTGAATCCACGCAATGCGGCGGCTGGCAGTTTGCGTCAACTCGACCCCCGCATTAGCGCGCAGCGCCGCCTGTCATTCTTCGCCTACGGGGTCGGGCGCGTCGAAGGATTTGAATTGCCGGAAACGCATGCTGCCGTGATGGATAGGCTGGCTGAGTTGCGCTTACCGGTATCCGATGAGCGCTCGGTCGCGACGGGTGTTGCCGGCTTGATGCGCTACTTCACTGCACTCGGCGAGCGGCGCGATAGCCTGCCATTCGACATCGACGGCGCAGTTTACAAAGTCAATCGGCTGGCAGATCAAGCTGTGCTTGGATTCGTCGCGCGCGCGCCGCGTTTCGCGATTGCGCACAAGTATCCGGCGCAGGAGGAAATCACCCAGGTCGAGGCAATTGACGTGCAGGTCGGCAGAACTGGCGCGCTGACGCCGGTTGCACGCCTGAAACCGGTGTTCGTTGGTGGTGTCACGGTGACCAACGCCACGTTGCACAACGAAGATGAAGTGCGCCGGAAAGATGTTCGCGTCGGTGACAGTGTCATTGTCCGGCGTGCCGGCGACGTGATTCCCGAGGTGGCTGGCGTACTGCTGGAACGACGGCCGATGCGGGATCTGGTGACGCCGGAATTTCCGCCATTTCGCATGCCAACCAGCTGTCCGGAATGTGGTGCGCCGGTTATCCGGCTGGAAGGCGAATCGGCGGCGCGCTGCAGCAATGGTTTGAGTTGTCCGGCCCAGCGCAAGCAGGCATTGATCCACTTTGTATCCCGCCGTGCCATGGATATCGATGGACTGGGAGAAAAACTGGTCGAGCAATTGCTTGAGCGCGGCCTGATCCGGACGCCAGCCGATCTATATCGATTGCAACGTGAGGAACTGGCAGGTCTGGAGCGGATGGCTGATAAATCCGCTGACAATCTGCTGCGCGCGATTGAATCGAGTCGAGGCAAAGACTTGGCGCGTTTCATCTATGCGCTCGGTATTCGCAATGTCGGCGAGCAAACCGCGAAAGATCTGGCACGTCACTTCGGCAGTCTGGATGCCTTGATGCAGGCCGATTCAATCGCCTTGCAACAGGTGCCGGATGTCGGCCCGGTGGTGGCGCAGTCGATGCTGGCTTTCTTTGCCGAACCGCACAATCAGTCGGTGATCGCGAACCTGCGCCTGGCGGGAGCCTGGAAAGATGGCGAAGCACAACCGTCTGTCGCCGGCAACCTAGCGGGAATGACCTTTGTCTTGACCGGTACGCTGCCGACTTTGTCACGCGATCAAGCAAAAGCGTTGATCGAAGCTGAAGGCGGCAAGGTGGTCGGCAGTGTTTCCAGAAAAACCGATTTTGTGGTGGCTGGCGCCGATCCCGGCTCAAAGCTCACAAAAGCGCAAGAATTGGGCATTAGAATCCTTGACCAGGCAGCATTTCACGAATTGATTTCAAACGGAGAGAAAGCAAAATGAAACGTGTCACAAAAGCTGTATTTCCCGCTGCCGGTCTCGGCACCCGTTTTTTACCGGCAACCAAGGCCAATCCCAAGGAAATGCTGCCTATCGTCGATAAGCCATTGATTCAATATGCGGCGGAAGAAGCTGCCGCAGCGGGCATCACCGACCTGATTTTCATCATCGGACGTAGCAAACGTTCCATCGCCGATCATTTCGATAAAGCGTATGAGCTCGAGGTCGAGCTGGAATCCAAGGGCAAACTGCGGGTGCTGGAAGAATTGCGCGGCATGCTGCCGATCAACGTCAACTGCATCTACATTCGCCAGGCTGAAGCACTCGGTCTGGGTCATGCCGTGTTGTGCGCGCAGCCGGCGGTCAATGAGGAGCCGTTCGCAGTGTTGCTGGCCGACGATCTGATTGACGGCAAGCCAGGCGTCACCAAGCAGATGTGCGATCTGTACAGCTATTACCAGTGTTCACTGGTCGGCGTGCAGAACGTTGATCCGAGTGAAACCGCGTCTTACGGCATTGTTGCCTCTGAACCGATGGCGGAACGGCTGTCGCGGGTGACCCAGATTGTTGAAAAACCGAAGCCTGAAGTGGCGCCGTCAAATCTGGCCGTGGTTGGACGCTATGTGTTGACGCCGCGAATCTTTCACCATTTGCGCCATATCGAGCGCGGCGCCGGGAACGAGTTGCAGTTGACCGATGGCATCGCCGCGTTGCTCAAGGAGCAACAGGTGTTGGCGTATGAGTTCGAGGGCAAACGCTATGACTGCGGTACCAAGCTGGGTTATCTCGAAGCAACCGTTGAATTTGCGCTGGAGCACAGCGAGGTGGGCGCCGAATTCAAGAAGTATCTGCAGCAGAAATACTGCGCCGAGTGCGGGCCGACTTAACTTGGTATCTTGATATCTACGCGGGTACGCGGGAACTTCCATGGAAAACCTTCCCGCGTATGTCGGCACTTTCCTGCCCCATCAGGTAGAGCAGATTGGGTAACAGATCATCCAGTTGCGGCAGGATGTCTTTCGCTTCGCCAGGGTGGGTTTTTGCCCGTTGCGGGGAATTGATCGGGCCGGGTATCAGCAGATTAATGCGCATCGGCGTCTCCGCCCATTCATCGGCCTGAACTTTGAAATAGGCTTCCAACGCGGCTTTCGACACCGCAAATCCGCCCCAGTAGGCGACCGGTTCATGGCCGTGGGTTTCGCCCACCAAAATCACTGAAGCATGATCGCTGGCTTCCAGGTAGTTCGTACAGGCGCGATTGATGGCGGCCGGCGCGGCGGCGTTGACCTTGAACAGCTTGCTCCAGCCTTCAACACTCTCCAGCGCTTGCGGCGCTAGCGTTTCAAACGCGGCGGCGCAGTGCAGGATGCCGTCGAGGCGGCCCAGTTGATAACCGATGGCCTGCGCCATGGCAGAGAAATCGGCATCGCTTGCGGCGGCCAGATCCATTGGAAAGATGGCTGGTTGCGGGCCGCCAATGGCGAGGATCTCGTCATAGACCTGTTCCAGTTTGCGCACCGAACGGCCGAGCAGGATGACGGTGGCGCCATGGCGTGCATAAGCGATGGCGGCAGAACGGCCAAGGCCCTGGCTGGCGCCGGTGACCAAAATAGTGCGGTTTTTCAGGAGATCGGGGGCGGCAATGAAAGCGGTCATTTTGGGTCGGCAAGGATCAATCGAGCGCATTCTACGCCGCTACGCACGGCGCCTTCGAGGGTGGCGGGATAGGTGAGGCCGACATCTGCGCCGGCGGTGTAATCGCCGGCCAGGTAGCAACCTGGCAGCGATGTGCGATTGGCAGGGCGTGGCATGTCGGGTGTGCAGGTGTAGGTGGCGCGTTTTTCGGTGATGGTTTTCCAGGCCAGTAATTCAGGCAGCGGGCCAAAACGCGCCGCCAGCAAGGCGAGATAGTCATCGCGCAGTTGTTCCGCCGGCAGGCTCAGGTGCGGGCCATCGGCGCTGGTCACCAGGGAAACGACGCCCGGCGCAATATCGTTGCGCTCGAATACCCAGGGTGCGTGGCTGTCGCCCAGGCCGAGCATCGGGAAGGGAAGTGGCAGTGGTTTTGCAAAACGCAGCCAGAGCGTCAGGATCGGCTGCCAGGTGTAGCCATTCAGTTGGGCGGCGACGCCTGCAAGTTCCGGCAAACCATTCAGCAAAGCAGGCAGGCGGGCGGGGTGCGGCGCTAATACAACCTGGGTCGCCGTGAACTCCGGTCCGGCCAGATGAAAGCCCAGATTGCTGCGGGTGATCGCTTCGACCTTGCTGCAGGTATGGATTTCGCACTGCCGCTGGCGCAGATAAGTCTCTCCGGCATCGGCCAACAGCGTGCCCAGATCGGCTCGATTGAATAACAGGTCGCTGTCGGCGCGGGTGCCGGCCAGGCTATCGCGCAGGACGTTGCAGAACACCTGGGCGGAAGCCTGCTGCAGAGGCGTGTTGAGGGCGGCGATGCACAGTGGCGACCAGAGTTTTTCGATCAGATTCTTGGGTTGGCGCTGGTGTGCAAGCAGTTCGCTGACTGGCTGGTCAGCCGCCAATATGAAGTTGAGTGCTTGCAGATGGCGCATGAAACGCGCCGCTGCCAATTTGTCGCGCAGACTCAAACCGTGGGCGGTGAGCAGGCCAAAAGCCAGATGCAGCGGCTTCGGTAAACGCGGCAATTGCAGCAGAAAACCGGGCATGCTCAGTTGCAGTTGCCTGCGTTCCAGATGCTGGGCAGTGCCCAGCCGAGTCATCAGCCGCAGCGTTTCACGATAGGCGCCGATCATCAGATGCTGGCCGTTGTCGATTGCCAAGCCATCCCAATCGACTCGGCGAGCGCGGCCGCCAAGTTGTTTCGCGGCTTCGAACAGGGTCACTGGAACACCTTGATCGGCGAGTTCGATGGCACAGGCAATGCCGGCCCAGCCGCCGCCGACGATGGCGACCTGCTTTGCTGGCATGCCGGTCAGCCTTTGAACCAGGTGCGCCAGGCCAGCCAGAGCTTGCGCAGCGGCGTCAGCGAGGTGCGCCGGTCGAGTACCAGGAAACCATCAGCCTGAATCTCGTCCAGCAGGGTGCGATAGATCGCCGCCATGATCAGGCCGGGACGTTGCGCTTTGCGGTCCGCTGCGGGTAACAAGGCCATCGCTTCGTCATAGGTTTGCCGGGCGCGTTCGGTCTGGAAGGCCATCAGTTGGCGGAAGTTGTCGCTCATTCTGGCCTGCAGCAGATCAACCGGACTGACGCCGAATTGCGCCAGTTCATCGGCTGGCAGGTAGATGCGGCCGCGCCGCGCATCCTCGCCGACATCGCGAATGATGTTGGTGAGCTGGAAAGCCAGGCCGAGTTTGTTGGCGTATTTCAGCGTGACGCGGTCGGTCATGCCGAAAATCGACGCCGCGACTTCGCCCACCACGCCGGCCACGCGGTGACAGTAAAGGCGCAGTGATTTGTAGTCTGGGTAAAGCACGGGCTGACCATTGGCGAAGTCCAGATCCATTTCCATGCCGTCGATGATTTGCTCGAACGCATCCCGCGACAGATGAAACGGGACAATGGCTTCGGCTAACGCCAGCGTCACCGGATGCCCGGGCGAGCCGTCGTAAAGCCGTGAAATTTCGTCGCGCCACCAGGCGAGCTTGGTGCGCGCCAGATTGGTGTCCTGGCATTCATCGGCGATATCGTCCACCTCGCGGCAGAAGGCATAGAACGCAGTGATTGCGCGTCGCCGGTCGGGCGATAGAAAGCGGAAGCTGTAATAGAAACTGGAGCCGCTGGCGATGGCTTTGGCCTGGCAATAGTCGTGCGGGCTCATGTCATGCGGACTCATCGTAGCCTGCATCTCAGTGTCCGCAACCGCCGCTACTGCAAGATGCTGACTTGTTGTTGCGCTTTTGTTGGGTAAAGGTGGCGCGCCAGAGCATGGTGAGCCAATCCTTCCAGCCCAGTTTCGGGCGTTGCTGGAACATGTCGCCGCGACTTTCGTGCAATTGCATCAGGATGCGTTCGCCGCCGAGGATGATCAAACGCATCTCGAAACCGACGCGCCCCTTCAAGGCGAGGCCGAGCGGTGCGCCGGCCTGCAACATGCGGCGGGCGCGTTCGATCTGGCCTTTCATGAATTGCTGCCACAACGCGTCGCAACGACCATCAGCAATCTGGCGTTCGCTGATGCCGAACTTGGCCATGTCGTCCTGCGGCAGATAGATGCGGTTTTTCTGCCAATCTACCGCCACGTCCTGCAGGAAATTGATCAACTGCAATGCCGAGCAGATGCCGTCTGACCAGGCTTGATGCTTGGCATCCTCATCGCCATAGAGTTTGAGCAGCAGACGACCGATCGGATTGGCGGAGCGTTTACAGTAGTCCATGACTTCACCGATATGGGCATAGCGGGTTTTTGTGCAATCCTGTTCGAAGGCGGATAACAAATCATGGAACAGCGGGTAGGGCAGGTTGAATTGTCGAATATGCGGCGCCAGCGCCTTGAAGATGGGATGCTCGACCGCATTGGCGTCCGAACCACTCCGCTCCAGTTCGTCAAGATGCGCATGGTAGGTGGCAAGTTTCGCGAGCCTGACCTCGGCCGGATCGTCGCCTTCATCGGCAAAATCATCGGCGCTGCGGGCAAATGCGTAGATCGCCCGAATTGGGGCACGCAAGCGGCGGGGCAGGAAGACTGATCCGACAGGAAAATTTTCGTAATGCCCGGGAGTCATCAAATTATCTGGCATATCTTTATTCATTTTAATGAAATCATATGGTTACGTTGATTCACCGGCGGGTGTCGGCTGGCGGGAAAGGGGTGCCTTAGTTTACACTTAGCCGTTTTTGCGAAAGTGGCGGAATTGGTAGACGCACTGGATTTAGGTTCCAGCGCCTATGGCGTGGGGGTTCGAGTCCCCCCTTTCGCACCAAGATGTAGACGGCAACTTTTAATAAACCAACAGGTTTTCAGGTGTTTTGGCAGATGAGCGATCTGGCATGAATATTGATCATTCAAGGAAAACCTTATGACTGCAACCGTGGAAATTCTTGACGGCCTCAATCGCCGCCTCACTCTCAATGTCAACCAGGCCGCTATCCAGGCCGAGGTGAGCAAGCGCCTGAACCAGGTAGCGCGGACAGTCCGAATGGACGGTTTCCGTCCCGGCAAGGCACCGAAGAATCTGGTTGCCGCTCGCTACTCAGGCGAAATTCGCAACGAGGTGTTTGGCGAAGCCCTGCAACAGGAATTCAGCAGCGCAATTCAATCCAACAACCTGCATGTGGCCGGTTATCCGCAATTCGCTCCGGCTGAAGGTGGTGCGTTCAACGCGACTTTTGAGGTGTTCCCTGAAATCAAGTTGGGCGATCTGTCGCAGATCAAGGTGAACCGCCCGGTGGTTGAGGTGGCTGATGCTGATATCGATCGCACGCTCGATGTGCTGCGCAAGCAGCGTGTGACCTACCACGCAGTCGAACGTGAAGCCCAGCAGGGCGATCGTGTGCATGTTGATTACATGGGCCAGATTGATGGCGTTGCTTTTCCCGGCGGCGAAGCCAAGGATTTCCCGGTCGTGCTGGGCGAGGGCCGCACTTTGCCGGCATTCGAAGGTAGCCTGACCGGCATGAAAACCGGTGACAGCAAGTCGTTCGATGTCACTTTCCCGGATGATTATTTCGCCAAGGAACTGGCTGGCAAGACCGCGAATTTCAATGTCACGGTCAAATCCGTGCATGAAGCCAAGATGCCTGAGGTCGATGCCGACTTTGCCAAGAGCCTGGGCGTCGCCGACGGCGATGTAGCGCGTTTGCGTGATGAAATTCGGACCAATCTGGCGCGTGAAGCCAAACGTCGCGTGCAGGCCAAGGTCAAGGAGCAAGTGCTGAACGGCTTGCTCGAAGCAACACCGATCGACGTGCCGAGCAACCTGGTTGCGATGGAGCGCACTGCGTTGATGGAAAAGGCGGTTACCGATCTGAAAGCGCGTGGCATGAAGGAAGCCGACATCAAATTGAGCGACAGCGTGTTTGAACCTCAGGCTAAACGTCGTGTCTGTTTAGGTTTGCTGATGGATACGATTGTGATCGATCAGAAGATCATTGCTGGCGAAGACCAGGTGCGGGCCATGGTCGACGAGTTCGCGCAAAGCTATGAAGATCCCTCCGAAGTGGTCGGCTGGTACTACCAGGATGCCACTCGCTTGAAGGAAGCCAAGGCGCTTGTGCTGGAAGAAAATATTGTTAATTGGTTGTTGGGACAGGCTCAAGTGACCGATCTGCCGACAACCCTGGAAGCCTTGATGGGGAATGTTTGATGAATAACTGGACACAGGAACCTTCCGGCCTGGGGTATATCCCCATGGTCATCGAGCAGAGCGGTCGCGGTGAGCGCGCTTACGACATCTATTCGCGTCTGCTGAAAGAACGCGTGGTGTTCATGGTCGGGCCGGTAAACGATATGACTGCCAACGTGGTGGTGGCGCAGTTGCTGTTCCTGGAGTCGGAAAACCCTGACAAGGACATCTACCTGTATATCAATTCGCCTGGCGGTTCGATCACTTCCGGCATGGCAATTTACGACACCATGCGCTTCATCAAGCCGGATGTGTCCACCTTGTGTATTGGCCAGGCGGCCAGCATGGGCGCTTTCCTGCTTTCCGCTGGCGCCAAGGGCAAGCGCTTCGTGCTTCCCAATTCGCGCGTCATGATCCATCAACCCTTGGGCGGTTTTCAGGGCCAGGCGACGGATATCGAAATCCACGCCAAGGAAATTCTCTACCTGAAGGAAAGACTTAACGGCTTGCTGGCTGAACATACCGGGCAACCGATGGAAACCATTGAACGTGATACCGATCGTGACAACTTCATGAGCGCTGAAACCGCCGTGGCTTATGGCTTGGCGGACAAGGTGCTGGCAAATCGCAACGATCCCGCGTAAACTTGACTGAAATTATCGGGTATTAGATTTACTTTACGCACGGAGCTCAACATGGCCGAGAAATCAGGCGACGAAAAACTGCTTTATTGCTCCTTCTGCGGAAAAAGTCAGCATGAGGTTCGCAAACTGATTGCAGGACCGAGCGTATTCATTTGCGACGAATGCGTTGATCTTTGTCTCGACATCATTCGTGAAGATGTCGGCAAGGAAGCCGACAAGGAAACCGGCGACCGTCTGCCGACACCGCAAGAAATCAGCGCGGTGCTGGATCAGTATGTGATTGGCCAAAGCGTGGCCAAGCGGGCGCTGGCGGTTGCCGTTTACAACCATTACAAGCGGTTGCGTCAACCGGGCGGCAGCAAGGACGACGAAGTCGAATTGGCCAAGAGCAATATTCTGCTGATCGGTCCGACCGGTTCTGGCAAGACGTTGCTGGCACAGACACTGGCTCGCCAGCTCAATGTGCCGTTCGTGATTTCCGATGCAACCACATTGACCGAAGCCGGCTATGTGGGTGAGGACGTCGAGAACATCATCCAGAAACTGTTGCAGAAGTGCGATTACGACGTTGAAAAAGCCAAGAACGGCATCGTCTATATCGATGAAATCGACAAGATTTCGCGCCGTTCGGAAAACCCGTCGATCACCCGACAGTTGCCTCGATACCGCCGCAGGGCGGGCGCAAGCATCCGAATCAGGAATATATTCAGGTTGATACCACCAACATTCTTTTCATTGTTGGCGGTGCCTTTAGTGGCCTTGAGCGCGTGATTCGCGATCGTACGGAAAAATCCGGCATCGGTTTCGGCGCGGAAGTGAAGAGCAAGGACAACCGCAAGGATATTGGTGAAGTTTTCCGCATGGTGGAGCCGGAAGACCTGATCAAGTTCGGCCTGATCCCGGAATTCGTCGGTCGCTTGCCGGTCATTGCGACGCTGGAAGAACTTGATGTGACCGCGTTGAAACAGATTCTGACCACGCCGAAGAACGCGTTGACACGGCAGTTCGAGAAGCTGTTCCAGATGGAAGGCGTCGATCTCGAGTTCCGTGAAGAAGCG
>JAIFLB010000171.1 GCA_020049245.1 Betaproteobacteria bacterium
ACCGCTTCGGCGAGCATGGCATTGACCAGACGCACGATGGGCTGTGTGTATTCGGTGCCTGAACTGACGCCGGCGTTGGTGCTGACGTTGACCCCGACGTTGGCGCCGACGTTGGTGCCGATATGCAGGCTGCTCCAATCAACCTCACCCGTTTCAATTTCCTTCAGGATGCCATCGACGGAGAGGTCAAAACCGTAAAACTTGTCGAGGTATTCGAGAATCTGCGTTTCCGCCGCCAGCAACGGTCGAATGTCGTAGCGGCCTTCAAGGTGCGCGCGCAACTGATCGAGTGCGACCAGGTTGAACAGGTCGGGCACAGCGACAGTCAGCGTGTGAGTGTCGATATCAGCTGCCAGTGGCAGGAAGTGATGCCGTCGCGCAAGATGCTCCGGCGTCAGCGCGATGGCTTCCGGGTCAGCCACGAAATGGGTCAGATCGATACTGGTTTCGCCCGCGTTCTGTGCCAGGACATCACGCAACACGCTGTCGTTGATGAAGCCCAGATTGATCAGTTGGCGACCCAGCGGCAATCCGCTGGCGGATTGTTCCATCAGCGCAATGCGCAGTTGATCCGGACTGATCAGCCCCTGTCCGGCGAGCCATTCGCCTAGCTTGGGCGGTTCGGGGAAATTGGCCATGTTTACCGTGAAGAGAATGACTTCAGCATTCAGAATTCAAAGCTGAACACTCACTATTCATCCTGCTGGTAGGTTTGCATGCGGCTGTAAAGCGTGGTGCGGTTGACGCCGAGGATCTTGGCGGCTTGCGATAGGTTGCCGTGGGTCATCGCCAGGGCAGCTTCAACGTAGCTGCGCTCCCAATGCCGGATGACCTGGTCCAGGTTGAAATTGTGCAGATTGCGCAGATGCGCTTTGGCGTATTCCTGCAGCGCAATGCCGTCGGTGGGAAGCGGAATGGTGGCGGGGTTGACGACGTCAAGATCGAACTCGTCTTCCAGTTCACGCGCATTCACCGTGCGCCCAGCGTATTTGGTGGTCAGGCGAATCACGATATTGCGCAGTTCACGCACGTTTCCGGGGAAGTGGTAGTCCTCCCACAGGCGGCGTGCATCGGGGGCAAAAATGAAGGGCGCTGCGTTCACCTCGCGTGCGAAATGGCTGCGGAAGTGTTCCAGCAGGGAGAGTTTGTCCTCGGTCTGCTCTCGCAACGGCGGCACGTGGACGGAAAACACCGACAGACGATGGTAGAGGTCGCCGCGAAAGCGGCCTTCGCGGACTTCCTTGCGCAAATCGCGATTGGTGGCGGCGACGATGCGGGCATTGGAGAAGCGGCTACCGGTTTCGCCGACGCGTTGAAACTCGCCGTTTTCCAGCACACGCAGAAGCTTTGCCTGGAGTTCCAATGGGAGTTCGCCGATTTCATCGAGAAACAACGTGCCCTCGCGAGCGTCTTCAAAGTAGCCGGAATGCGCCTGGGTCGCGCCAGTGAAAGCGCCCTTCGCATAGCCGAACAGGGTGGGTTCGACCAGGGTGGGTGAGATGGCGGCGCAGTTCAGCGCCAGATAAGGTTTGCTATTTCGCTTCGACCATTGATGCAGGCTCTTGGCAACCAACTCCTTGCCGCTACCGGATTCGCCTTCGATGAGGACAGGAAATGGCGCATCGGCGTAAAGCTTGATCTGGTTGCGCAGCCGGTCCACCGCAAAGCTGGACCCGACAATGCCGCTTGACTCGAGTGTGGTTGCCGGCGCTGGGGCGGCGAGTTGCTCGTGATCGAAGCGCAGGGCGGAAAACAAGGCTTGCCTGATCTTTTCCGGGTCAGCCGGTTTGGCGATGAAATCAATTGCGCCCAACGCGCGCGCATGGCGGGCATTGGCATCATCGTTCTGGCCGGAAAGAACCAGAATGCGAGTCTTCTTGGAGTAATTGAGCAGGTCGCTGATCAGGGCGAAGCCTTCATCCGGCTTGTGCTGCGCCGGTGGCAGGCCTAAATCGATGAGTGCCAGCGGTGGCGGCGTGTCGAGTTGCGTCAACAGGCTTTTGACCTGCTGGCGCGATTCGGCGACAAAGACATCGAAATCATTCGACAGAACAAAGTGCAAGGTGTCGGTGATCAGAGGATCGTCATCGACGATCAACAGGGCCGGTTTTGAATCAGATTTCACTCATTTCTCCGTCGCGCTGTCTTGCATGGTTTTTCCTGCAAATGGTTTCATGCATCTGCGCCATCATGAACTGACGCTGAATTCTGTCTCCGCATCAAACAGGGGCGAAGAATGTTCGGCCTGTAGTCTGTAAACCTGAAATCAGCTGAAATCAGGAAACCTGCACGTAAGTTGCCATCAACCAGCCGTCGCCCTTGTCTCTCACAGATTCCAGCCGAATCATGCGAATGCCGTCCGGATCCCGCATGTTGAATGGGCGTCCGTGCGCATAGCGCGCGCTTTCCATGATGATCAAGTTGCCTTCTTGTGGATCTGGAAAAATGAGGGCGTAGCTAATGTTCTGCTGGAAGTTTTGATTGCCATCCACCGAAAAACTCAATCCAGCCGATATTTCATGCACTTCAAGTTGAACCAATGTTGGCGTTTTGGCCAGGGTCTGCACCCCGATTTTGCGCATGTCGTCATGCATACGTGTGATACGACGAATTACGCCAATCTGCCAGGCATGAGTTGGGTCGAGACGGATTGCGAGCAATTTCCCCACCTTGACCCATTCGCTTTCTTCGCCCTTCAGGACGATGCCAAGTCCTGAGTCGCTTCGGTCAAACAACGGCCATTGTTCGGCGCTGAGATCGCGACTTCCCTGTCCACGCTGGGAAATAGCCGATTTGGTGCGTTCGGTGACAAAACCGTAAAGCTTGATGTCGAGGATTTCTTCGGTGCTGAGTTTTTGCCCTGGCGTGGTACCACTGGTGATTTCAAGCTCGGACTCGATCCGCTTGCAAATGATGTTCAGGTCACGCACCACTTCACATCGGCCCTGGGTTGGCTCGCGGTTATTGGTTCTGCGTTCTCGTTCGTTGGAGGCTGCCCATTCGTTGGCGGCATGAGTCAGCAGATCGTAGCCATCAGGCAAGCGGAAATCTTCACCCAGGCCAAGGCTGGGTGGCAGCGTGCCAGATTTCAAGGCAAGCTCGGTTTGCTTGATATGCTCTTGCAAGGGTTCCGTATCAATAAAACGGAAGCTGTTTACGACTGGGGCGCTGGAGCGAATGCGCTTGAGTCCATGACCTTTTTCGGTGTCGATAAAAAAGAAATGCCGCGACTCGTCATATGTGTTCTCGAGCTTGGTCATTTCCATCCAGTTATCCAGCCAGTGATCGATCATTTCAATCTGCTTGGGGGTCAGACTGCCGGCCCCAAGAGGAGACAGCAATAAAGCCTGGACGTATTCCTCCATACAACTCGACGGTTTTGAATCGGACGAGTACATCTTCATTCGGTTGTTCTGGAAACCATCGAATTCGCAGATACGGTAGAGGTTGTGAAACCGTTGCCAGAGCTTTTCCTCAACCTTCTCATAACGGAAATAACGCCATTTAAAGACATCCGCAAAGCCCCGCAAGGCGCGACCGGCAATCTGCGGAATGGCGGATTGAATCTTGCTGCCACCGGGGTTGCCAACAAAATCCATGATGAAGGTGTGATAGCCGCGGGTGACTTCCCAGTAAAACGCGTGAATCGCGGTCCAGAGCCGGGATTCGATCACTTTCGACATGCGGGGATTGCGCAAATACTGCAGGCAAAGGGAGTACTGCATATCACGCGCCTGATTGTCCAGATGCATCAGAACCTGAAGTCGATCCTTCGACATCGGCAGGCCGGCATGATTGAACTGGATCAGGCTTTGAACGACTTGCTCTTGCGCGGTGTAAATATCACCGGCAGGTAGTTCCTGCATCCAGCGCGAGACCGTTTTCAGGTCGCTCAGTGGATCTTCTTCGCTCTTCTTGCGTTTGAAGAATCCGAACATAAAGCCTAATCCTCGCTTAATTAAGTTTGCCACTTATCCAATCCAGAACACCTGCCAAGGCGGTGGGTAAATTCTCTGGCAACGTGCCACCGGCTTGAGCCAGGTCTGGCTTGCCACCACCTTTGCCACCGACCTGGGCGGCCACGAAATTCACCAGTTCACCTGCTTTGATTCTGCCGATCGCATCCGGTGTCACTGCAGCAATCAGTGCAACCTTGCCATCCAATGTACTGCCAAGTACGACTGCACATGACTGGAGTTTGTCGCGCAGCTTATCGGCAAGTTCACGTAAAGCTTTAGCATCCGCGCCTTCGATCATTGCGGCAAGCACTTTAATTCCGGCGACCTCGGTGGCTTGGGATGCCAGGTCATCGCCCTGGGAGGCCGCCATTTTCGATTTGTAGCGCGCCAGTTCTTTTTCAAGTGCTTTTACTTGATCCTGAATCTGGGCCAGACGCGCCGCTACTTCCTGTGGCTGCGCGCGCACCAGGTCGGCTACTTCGCGCAATGTCATTTCCTGCGCCTGCGCATAAGCGAGCGCACCCGGGCCGGTGACCGCTTCAATTCGGCGCACACCGGCTGCGACACCTCCCTCAGCGACGACCTTGAACAAGCCGATATCGCCGGTGCGTTTGACATGCGTGCCTCCGCAAAGCTCGGTCGAGAAGTCACCCATGCCCACGACACGGACTTCATCGCCATATTTTTCGCCGAACAGTGCCATGGCTCCTGCCTTGATTGCCTCTTCGTGTTTCATCAGACGGGTTTCGACCCGATTGTTGCGGCGTATTTCCGCATTCACCTGTTCTTCGATCTGGCGAATTTCGTCGACTGTCAGCGGTTGCGGGTGGGCAAAGTCAAAGCGCGTCCGCTCGGCATTGACCAGCGAACCCTTCTGCGTGACATGGTTGCCGAGCACGCGACGCAGCGCGGCATGCATCAAATGGGTGGCGGAGTGGTTGTAGGCGGCGCGTTGACGCGATTCCGCATCGACTTGCGCATCGATGCCTTCACCTACTGCCAGTTTGCCGGTGGACATTCGGCCCTTGTGACCGAATACATCTGCTTGGATCTTCAACGTGTCTTCCACCAGGAAGCTGCCATGGCCGCTCGATATCTCTCCAATGTCGCCCGTCTGGCCGCCGGATTCGGCGTAGAAAGGGGTGCGGTCAAGCACGATGACCGCCTCGTCGCCGGCGGAAATTTCGTTGACCTGGCTGCCTTCCTTGTAGATCGCGATGATCTGGCATTCTTGTTGCAGCTGGTCGTAACCGACGAATTCGGTTTTCTTGCCGTCGAAACTGAGGCCTTTGCCCATGCTGAATTTTGACGCGGCGCGGGCGCGTTCGCGTTGCATCTGCATGGCATTCTCGAAGCCGGCGAAATCGACGGTGATGCCGCGTTCGCGCGCAATGTCGGCAGTCAGGTCGAGGGGGAAGCCGAACGTATCGTAGAGTTTGAAAACGGTTTCGCCGTCCAGCATCTTGTCTTCCGATGCCATGGCACCTTCCAGGACGCCCATGCCGTTTTCCAGGGTTTCCGCAAATCGTTCCTCTTCCTGTTTCAACACGGCAGCGACCCGATCCTGCGCGGCGACCAGTTCCGGATACGCTTCACCCATCACGTTGGCGAGATCGGCCACCAGTTTGTGGAAAAACGGGGTTTTGCAGCCGAGTTTGTAGCCGTGCCGGATGGCGCGGCGGATGACTCGGCGCAGCACATAGCCGCGGCCTTCGTTGCCGGGGATGACGCCATCGACGATCAGGAAGGAACAGGCGCGGATATGGTCGGCAACGACTTTCAGCGAGTTGTTGTCCAGATCGGTGACGCCGGTTTCACGCGCGGCGGCCTTGATCAGCACCTGGAACAGATCGATCTGGTAATTGGAGTGGACATGCTGCATCACCGCCGAGATGCGCTCCAGGCCCATGCCGGTATCCACCGAGGGTTTCGGCAGCGGGTGCATCACTCCGGCTTCGTCGCGGTTGTACTGCATGAACACCAGATTCCAGATTTCGATATAGCGGTCGCCGTCTTCCTCAGGCGTGCCGGGGGGGCCGCCAGCTACTTCCGGTCCATGGTCGTAAAAAATTTCGGTACACGGACCGCAGGGGCCGGTATCGCCCATCGCCCAGAAATTGTCGGACTGATAGCGCTGCCCACCTTTGTCGCCGATGCGGGTGATGCGATCTTTCGGTACGCCGATTTCATCGGCCCAGATGGCGAATGCTTCATCGTCTTCCTGGTAAACCGTCACCCAGAGTTTTTCGCGTGGAATGCCCAGCGTGACGGTGAGGAATTCCCAGGCAAAACGGATTGCGTCTGGCTTGAAATAATCGCCGAAGCTGAAGTTGCCCAGCATCTCGAAGAAGGTGTGATGACGTGCGGTATAGCCGACGTTCTCCAGATCGTTGTGCTTGCCGCCCGCCCGCACGCAACGCTGGCTGGATGCTGCCCGAAGATAGGGCCGCGTTTCCCGTCCGAGGAAAACGTCCTTGAATTGAACCATGCCGGCGTTGGTAAATAGCAGCGTGGGGTCGTTGCCGGGAACGAGTTGACTCGAAGCCACTGGGGTATGCCCTTTGGCAGCAAAAAAATCGAGAAACTGGCGGCGGATTTCACTGCTTTTCATGGCTAGGGCTTGGAAAAAATGGTGGCCGAATTGTAGCGATGAAAATTCAGTCCCGGGAGGCGAGCACCGGTCTTTTTGCCGCATACGGAGGCGGCAGCCAGTGAGACTACCTGCGACGAAACAGCAGATCCCAAACGCCATGCCCGAGGCGCAGGCCGCGTTGCTCGAATTTGGTGAGCGGACGATAGGCAGGGCGTGCAGCGTATCCCACGGTTGTGTTGATCAAGCGGTTTTCGGCGCTGAGCACTTCCAGCATCTGCTCGGCATAGTTTTCCCAGTCGGTGGCAAGGTGCAGATAGCCACCGGTTTTCAGCTTGTCCACCAGTGATGCGACAAAGACGGGTTGGATCAGGCGGCGCTTGTGATGACGTGACTTATGCCAGGGGTCGGGAAAATAAATGTGAATGCCGGCCAGGCTGGCATCGGCAATCATCAATTGCAGCACTTCTACCGCATCATGCTGAATGATGCGCAGATTGGTCAGGTTGCGTTCGCCGATCTGCTTGAGCAAGGCCCCGACACCAGGGGTGTGGACTTCAATGCCGAGAAAGTTGCTTTCAGGCTGCGCTGCTGCGATTTCTGCTGTCGCGCCGCCCATGCCGAAGCCGATTTCAAGAATGGTGTCGGCAGAACGCTGAAAAACATCATCGAAATCCAGCTTCTCTGGTGAATAGGGCAAAACGAAACGCGGCCCGAGTTCATCCAGCGCTTTCTGTTGACCGGAACCCATGCGGCCGGCACGTAAGACAAAAGAACGTATGGTTTGATGGATGATCGGGCGGGGCGGGTGTTGTGCAGACATGCAGGTTCCGGGGAACTGGAGAAGGTCGCCAGCAACGCTGAATGAAGTTCAGGAACCGATCAGACCAGAGGTCCGCTTCAACGGCCTTTTTCATCGCGGAAGCCATCAGCACCGGATGCTGAGCCTGGGCGATCGCCGTGTTCATCAACACGGCGTCGCAGCCCAATTCCATCGCAATCGCTGCATCTGAAGCCGTGCCTACACCGGCATCGACAATCACCGGCACCGTCAGACGATCAATGATGATCTGCAGATTCCATGGATTCAGGATGCCCATGCCGGAGCCGATCAACGAAGCCAGCGGCATGACCGCAACACAGCCGATGTCCTGCAGTTGCTTGGCGATGATCGGGTCATCGCTGGTGTAAACCATGACTTTGAAGCCATCCTTGACCAGGACTTCTGCCGCTTTCAGGGTTTCGACCACATTCGGGTAGAGGCTTTGCGGATCGCCCAGCACTTCCAGCTTGACCAGGCTATGCCCATCGAGCAGTTCACGCGCCAGACGCAGTGTGCGGATCGCATCATCCGCCGTATAGCAGCCGGCGGTGTTCGGCAAATAGGTGAACTGCTTGGGCGGCAGCGCATCAAGCAGACTCGGCTGGCTCGGATCCTGGCCGATATTGGTGCGGCGGATGGCGACGGTAACAATTTGCGCACCCGATGCGTCAATCGCTGCCCGGGTTTCCTGAAAGTCTTTGTATTTTCCGGTACCAACCAGCAAACGGGAGTTGAACGGTTGGCCCGCAATGAGTAGTGAGTCCATGTCGATATTGAACCGGTAAGAAAGAGGGAGGGTAGAAGTGATAGAGGCTCAAAGGGCCGGCTGAAACAGGCTAGCCGCCACCGACCGCGACGACGATCTCGAGTTGGTCTGAATCCACCAGGTTGACTGCCGCATGCTGGCTTCTGGGTACGATTTCGCCATTTAGTTCTACCGCGACACGCTTATTGACAAGGTCAAGTTCGAGAAGGAGTTCTGCAACGCTCAAAGGCGATGAAAACGGGCGCTGTTGGCCGTTGATGCTGAGGGTGATCACTTTGTGGCGCCTGCGAAATCAAGTAGGATTCTAGCCCGCGAGTTTACAACGCGGGTGTAGTTCAATGGTAGAACGGCAGCTTCCCAAGCTGCATACGTGGGTTCGATTCCCATCACCCGCTCCACCTGGTCGTGTTCGGCAGTTTTGGGCTTTACCCAAGCACAGGTCCGCATGCCAAAGACACAGCCATCTATCGAAGAATCCTTGGAAATCATCAAACGAGGTTGCGACGACTTGCTCGTCGAATCTGAGTTGGTCGAGAAACTCAAGTCGGGGCGACCCTTACGCGTCAAGGCGGGCTTTGACCCCACCGCTCCGGATTTACATCTTGGCCATGCTGTTTTGCTGAACAAGATGCGGCAATTGCAGGATCTTGGACATCAGGCTGTTTTTCTCATTGGAGACTTCACCGGCATGATTGGCGATCCGACCGGCAAGAATGCGACTCGCCCGCCGTTGACGCCGGAGCAGGTTGAAGAGAACGCGCGGACTTATCAGGCACAGGTTTACAAGATCCTCGATCCGGAAAAAACTGAGGTCGAATTCAACTCGCGCTGGATGGGGGCCATGTCCGCAGCTGACATGATCAAGTTGGCGGCAACCCATACTGTTGCTCGCATGTTGGAGCGAGACGATTTTTCCAAACGGTATGCGGGTGGACAACCTATTGCCATCCACGAATTTCTGTATCCGTTGATCCAGGGTTATGACTCGGTTGCATTAAAAGCAGACCTTGAGCTCGGTGGTACGGATCAAAAGTTCAACCTGCACATGGGGCGAGAGTTGCAGCGCCACTATCGTCAGCCCTCCCAGTGCATTCTGACCATGCCTTTGCTAGAGGGTTTGGATGGCGTCAACAAGATGTCCAAGTCACTGGGTAACTATGTCGGCATCACGGATGCGCCAACGGAGCAGTTCGGTAAATTGATGTCAGTTTCTGATACCTTGATGTGGCGCTATATCGAGTTGCTCTCATTTGAACCGCTCGTGGTCATAAAACAGTGGCAGCGAGAAGTCGAAGAAGGAAGGAATCCGCGTGACATCAAGGTCATGTTCGCGCAGGAGATCATTACCCGGTTCCATGACGCTGAGGCGGCCAGAATGGCGCTGGAGGACTTCGAGTCACGTTTCCGGCAGGGCGGCATCCCCGACGATATTGAAGAGTTCAGTTTTGAGACGCCAATTGGCGGTTTGGTCATTACCCAGGCCCTCAAGATGGCGGGATTGGTGCCCAGTACTTCAGAAGCCATGCGTTCAATTGCAGGCGGTGGCGTTAAGTTGGATGGTGAGAAAGTGGTAGATAAAGGCTTATTGATGAAAAAAGGCGATTCGGTTGTTGCTCAAGTTGGGAAAAGACGGTTTGCTCGGATCTCGTTCAGGTAGCTAACCCATTGAATTGATAAGATTTATGTGGGTTGTGTAAAAAACTTGAAATAAACGCTTGACGGTCAGAAAACGCTCCTTATAATGCCGGTCTCTCGCTGCAGCAACAAACGCAGCGAAATGGCAAAAAACGTAACAAAATCAGTTCTTTAACAAATCACTTACAGCCTTAAGGTGTGGGCATTGGGTTAAGCCAATTCATGGAGGATTCAGGTCTGAAGTGAAGGAGCG
>JAIFLB010000129.1 GCA_020049245.1 Betaproteobacteria bacterium
ACGGCGGATGAGGCCAGCCAGCGGCGGCGAGCGCGGATTGAACGCCAGTTTGCCCTGCAGCCGCCAATGCCGTTTCGCCAGGCCGATTGGGATGCCGCCAAGTCGGCCGTGTTGCGCCCCTTGCTGGCGTCGGCATATCCGGCGGCACAGTTGAGCCAGAGTCAGGCGCGCATCGAGCCGACCATGCAAACCGCCGATTTGAGCTTGAGCATCGATAGCGGCCCGATGTTTCACTATGGCGAGCTGGAGATCAGCGGGCAACAGCGTTACCCGGCATCGATCATTCGAAAACTGAATCCGCTCAAACCGGGGCAAGCGGTGCGGCAACAGGATTTGCTGGATTTCCAGCTGGCATTGGAAGACAGCGGCTACTTCACACAGGCGCTGGTTCACATCGAGCCGGACCCGGCGTTGGCGGCGGCGGCGCCGATTCTGGTCGAGGTGTTGGAAAGGCCATTGAAATTGTTCAGTCTGGGCGCTGGTGTCAGCACCGATCAGGGCGCGCGCGCGCAGGTGTCCTGGCTGCATCGCAATGTCCAGCAGCGTGGCTTGCGCTTGAAGCTGGAGTCGCACCTGGAAGAAAAACGCCAGGATGCATCGGCTGAGCTGGCCTGGCCGCGTGGTAGCGACGGCTACGACAACCGCGTTGGTGTGCAGGTTGAGCGGGAAGATATCGAGGGCCAGGAAACATTGACCACGCTGGCGGTCGTCAAGCGCAGCCGCATCCGGGGGAAAAACAGCAGAACCGTCGCAGGCGAGATTGAAGTGACTCAGGCGGTGCAGTACCAGAATGAGCGGCAGCGTGTCGGCAATCTGCTGACTGCGCGCAACCAGGCGTTGACGGCCAATTGGAGCTGGACGCGGCGGCAGGTGGGACGCAACTTTTATCCACGCCAAGGTAACGTGCTCAGCGCGCAGATCGGCGGTGCCAGCGCGGCCGTGCTGTCGGACACTTCCTTTTTGCGCCTGCTTGGGCGTTATACCCGCTATGTTCCGGCGGGTGAACATGGCCGCCTGATTCTGCGCGGTGAACTCGGCAGCGTGCTGGCTGACACGCTGGATGGCATTCCGACCGACTTCCTGTTCCGCGCCGGCGGCGACAACTCGGTGCGCGGCTACGCTTATCAAAGCCTTGGCCGCGCCGAGGGCGGCGGTATCGCGTCGGTACGGCATCTGGCCACCGGCAGCGTCGAATACAACTATTTCTTCCCCGGCAACTGGGGGGTGGCGCTGTTCGTCGATGCCGGCGATGCCGCTGATCGTCCGGAAAACCTGTCGCCGGTGTTCGGTTATGGCATTGGCGCGCGCTATCGTTCGCCGGTCGGGCCGATCAACCTGGACCTGGCCTATGGCGAAGCGACCGATGAACTGCGCATGCATTTCTCGCTCGGGGTGTCGTTTTGAAGCGGCTTGCCTGGACGTTGTTCGGTTTTTTTATTTTGTTGACGGCGCTGACAGCCGCCGTCGCCTGGATGACCAGCAGCCCAAGTGGCTTTCTCTGGCTGACCCGAAGCGCAAGTGCGCTAAGTCAGGATCGACTGGCATTTACTGCGGTCGAGGGCGATTTGAGTGGTTCGCTGCGCATCGGCAAATTGATCGTGGTGACCGACCGGCAGCGGATTCAGATCGACAACCTGCGGCTTGAGTGGCAACCGCAGGCGCTCTGGCAACGCCGGGTCGAGATTGATGTGCTGGCGGCGCAATCGATCCGGTTGACCCGGCTGCAGCCCGATCCAACGCCGCCCGAGTTGCCGCGCAGCTTGCGGTTGCCGTTCGACGCGCGGCTGCGAACACTGGATATTGCCAAGCTGGAAATTGTGCAGGCTGAGCAACGCTTCGAATTTCACGATCTGCGCGCCAGCCTGGAAGCGACGCAGGCGCGCTATCGGCTGACCCAGGCCAGCGTGACGACGCCCTGGGCGGACGTGCGTGGCGAGATCGAACTGGGGCAGGATGCGCCGTTCAGGTTGCAAGGCCGGCTCGATGCGGTCCGTGAACACCCATTGCCGGTGCGGGCTGGCATGCAATTGACGGGCACGCTGGAGGCGCCGGTGTTCAGCGTGCAGGCCAACGCCGACGGCATGCAGTTCATGGCCGAGGGCGAAGCCGCACCGTTTGCGAAAGTACGGTTGCCGCGTTTGCTGGTCAGCGGGCAGGGTATCAACCCACGCCATTTTTCCGCCGCCGCGCCGAATGCGGATCTGGCATTTTCCGGCTTGTTCGAGAGCAGGGTTGAAGGAGAAAACCCAGGGAATAACGCAAACGCAAGCGCAACGCAAAGCGCCGAACGCCTGTTCGGCACCTTCAGTTTGAGCAATCGGCTCGCTGGCCGCCTTGATCAACAGCGTCTGCCCTTGGCCAACCTGACCGGCTCGGTGTTGGGCGATGTCAGCCGGGCTGAATTCAGTTCCTTGTTGATCGATCTCGGCGCCGCCGGCCAATTGACCGGTGATGGCGCCTGGCGGGATGCGCGGGTGAGCTTGAATCTGACCAGCCAGAAGCTGAATCTGGCCGAACTGCATCGCGCCCTGAATGCCACGCAAATGAACACCCGTTTGCAATTCAGCGGTGACGCCGAGCGACAGCAACTCAGCGCTGAAATCAGGGGCGATGCCAACCAGGGCTGGCGCCAGGGCCGCTTTCAACTGATCCACAGCGACACCGGGCTGCGTCTGGAAGGTCTTGAATTCAGCGGCCAGGCCGGGCAAATCACGGCGAATGGAGTATTGCGGCTCGACGCCAGTCGCGCCTTTTCAGCCAGTTTCGACGCCGCTCGGATCAACCCGGCGCGGATTGGAAAATTTCCCGTCGCGCGCCTGAATGCGCGTGGCCAGATCAGCGGCGCATTCCAGCCTGACTTGCGGCTGCTGGCCGAGTTCACCTTGCCGCCGGGCGAACTCGAAGGTCGGCCGGTGAAGGGGCGCGGCCGTCTGCGTTATGAACAACAGCATCTGGTCGATGCAGATATCGATCTGGATCTGGCCGGCAATCTGGCCCGTTTCAGCGGCGCCTATGGTCGTGCCGGCGACCGCCTGACATGGAAGATTGAAGCCCCCGCGCTGGCGCGCCTCAAGCTTGGCCTGGCCGGGCGTTTGCGCAGCAGCGGCAACGCCAGCGGCGATCCGTTGAAGCCGGCAATTGAAGCCTGGCTGGATGCCGAAAAACTGCGGCTTCCAGGTGGCTTTGCCGCCGACAAGCTGAATCTTCAACTCAACCTGCAAGCCGCCGCCAACGGGGTTTTCAATACGGCCATCGAAGCGCGGGGTGTTGCGCTTGCGGAGCAGCATTTTGATCAGATCGACATCTCCGCCCAGGGTCTGCGCTCGGCGCATACGTTGTCGCTCGATGCCCGCCAGCACGATTGGCGTTTAATCGCCGGTCTGACTGGCGGTTTAGATGACCTGCCAGCCAAATTGGCTGCCTCAGCCTGGCAAAGTCTGGTCTGGCGGGGGCAATTGACGCGTGCCGAGTTGAGTGGCGAGTTGGTGTCAGATCGGCCAGTCAGATTGACCGCACCTGCTGGCCTGCTGCTATCCGGCCAACAACAGCAAGTCAACAATCTGGCGTTGAGCCTGGCCGGCGGTCAGTTGCATCTGGCGCAATTCAGCCATCAGCAAGGACGCATCGCGAGTCGCGGCACGCTGGATAATTTGCCATTGGCGCCGCTGCTGGCGCTGCTGAACAACGCAACAACAAACCTGCCGCCGTTTTCCACCGACTTGCGCCTGAACGGAGATTGGAATCTGAGCCTGGCTGAAACGCTGGATGGTCAGTTTCGGCTGCGTCGCCAATCGGGTGATCTGCGGCTGAACGACCCGGCGCTGAATGCGGGTTTGCAGAGCCTCAACCTTGAACTCAACGCGACCGCCAATCAGATCAGCGGTGAGCTCGACGCAATCAGCGGCGAGCTTGGCCATCTGCACGCTGATGCGCGTGGCACGTTGTTGCGCCAGGAAGGCAGTGGCGGCAGCGGTTTCATGGGCGGTTTCCATTTTCCACGCAGCGCGCCGCTGGCCTGGAACACGCAATTGCAGGTTGCCGATCTGCGTCTGCTGAAGCCTTACCTGCCGCTGGGCATGCGCGCCGACGCCAGAATCAATGCCCGCCTGACCGGCGCTGGCAGCCTGGCGGCGCCGAAAATCGAAGGCCGCATCGATGCCAGCCAGATTCGTTTCGCGATGCCGGAAGAGGGCATTCTGATCGCCGATGGCAATCTCAAACTGGTATTTGCGGATGACCGCATTCGTGTCCAGGAAGGCGTTCTGAATGGCGGCAGCGGTCGCGTTGTGGTCAGCGGCGAGGCGGAATGGAAGAACCCGCGCGCCGGCTTGACCTTGAGCTTCGAGAAATTCGCCGCCAACAACCGCAGCGACCGCCGCGTCATCGTGTCCGGCAATGCCAAGCTCAATCTGGATCAGAAACGCCTGCAACTCAGCGGCGAACTCAGCGCCGATCGCGCCCGTCTGGAAATGCCGGCCAGCAGCCGGCCGCAACTGTCGTCGGATGTGGTGATCGTCGGGCAACCGCCACGACCGCCGTCAGCTGGCCAGCGCTTTCCGCTGGCGCTCGATCTGAAACTGAACCTGGGCAAGGATTTCCTGTTCAAGGGCGCCGGCTTCGATGCCCGCCTGGGCGGCCAACTGCGCGTCTTCACCGTCAACAACCAGTTGCGCGGCGACGGCAGCATCCGGGTCGAGGAGGGCCGCTACGCCGCCTATGGCCAGACGCTGAACATCGAGCGCGGCGAGCTGCGCTTCATCGGCCCGATCGACAATCCGGGGCTGGATGTGCTCGCCGTGCGCAAGACCGCCACGGTGACCGCCGGCGTGCAGGTTCGCGGCACGGTGCAACGGCCGCTGGCGACGCTGTATTCCGACCCGGCGCTGCCGGATACCGAAAAGCTGTCCTGGCTGGTGCTTGGGCACGGCTTGAGCAACGGCGGCCAGCAGGATTTTGCGTTGCTGCAAATTGCCGCCGGCACCTTGTTGAGCCAGGCTGATTCGGTGAACTTCCAGGCGCAACTGGCGGAGGCGCTGAATATCGATACCTTCGGCGTGCGTGCCGGCGACAGCCAGGATCTCGCCAGCAGCGTGGTCAGCGTCGGCAAACGGTTGTCATCGCGCACGCTGCTCAGTTACGAGCAAAGCCTGGACGGACTCAGCCAGGTGGTGAAAGTGATTTACCAGCTGACGTCGCGGGTGCGGCTGGAAGCGCAGGCGGGAGGGGTGAGCAGCAGTTTCGATACCTTCTACAACATTGAATATGATTGATTTGGCGGGCTGAACGATGTCATTGCCGATCCGCCAGGCTTGCCGATTCAGCAAGCTTGCTGCATGGTTCGCCCAATAAATATTTCTGGAGAGGTTGATGACCTGGTTGATTCCCCTGTTTCTGGTTCTGCACCTGTTGGCCGCCATTGGCTGGGTGGGTGGCATGTTGTTCGCGCATATGGCGTTGCGGCCGAGTGTGATGGCGTTGGAACCCCCTGTGCGGCTGGCCTTGTGGCAACGCGTCTTTTCCCGCTTTTTCCCCCTCGTCTGGGTCTGCATTGTGACCTTGCTGGTCAGTGGACATGGCCTCACCGGCCTCGGCGCCGGGCGCGGTTCGCACAGCGTGCTGACGATGACGGTGATCGGCTGGGTGATGGCGGTGTTGTTCGCCTACCTCTACTTCAAGCCTTACGCCGCGCTTCGCGCCAATCTGGCGGCAGGAGACATCCCGGCGGCGGCGGCGGCGCAGAACCGGATTCGGCAGATTGTCGCGATCAATCTGACCTTGGGCTTGATCACCTGCACGTTGGGCGTGCTGGCGCGGTTTTTTGGCTGAATTTGGGTTGCCAGCGCGCTTTTCTGGGTGCGGGATGGAATAAAAAGGAAACAGTCCACGTCCTACAACCCGAATGGCATTTCATTCGTGCTGTTTTATTCCACTTGTTTCGCAACTTTCAAAACTTTCCCTACTTTCCCTACACCCGAGGAGATTTCAATGAAAAAAATGCACACCATCGCCGGTATTCTGTTGAGCGGCGCTCTCATGTTTGGCGCCATGGCCGCCCCAGCGCTGGCAGAGGAGAAATCAAGAATGGTGATCCAGGTCAGCGACAACGATTCCGGCAAATGGAATCTGGCGCTGAACAATGCCAAGAACATCCAGAAAGACCTTGGCAACGCCAATGTGGACCTGGAAATCGTCGCTTACGGCCCCGGTATCAACATGCTGAAAGCTGAATCGGAAGTCGGTAACAGGATCAATGAAGCGGTTGCATCCGGCGTCAAGGTTCTGGCCTGCCAGAACACCATGCGCAACCAGAAACTGAACAAGGAAGACATGCTGTCCAGCATCAGCTACGTCCCCGCCGGCGTCATCCAGATCATGCAGCAGGGCATGCCCGGCTTTTTGTTTTTACAGCGTCGCTGGCCTGTGGTTTGTGGTCAATGCGCCCTGCCAGCCGCCGCCAATGCTTCGTGCACGCGTTCGATCGCCCCGACCAGGATGCGCACATCATTGCTGGCGAGTTGCGGGTAATGCTCATGAATGATGCGATGCGCCAGATAGTCGATCGGGCTGCCGGCCCAGTCCTGCCGATTGTGGAAAACATGATCGATATGCAGTCGCGCATCCGGATAAATCGCCCGCAAATGCGGATAAAGACGGCGTTCAGGATGTGCGCGTTCGGTGTGTTGTTTATCACCGTGGGCATTGGATTCGGTATTCATGGGGTCTCCTCGATGGTGGTTGCCGGGCAGTGGTTTGATGTCGTAGCTATGCCGGTTTTTTATGCTAGACGCTTTCCCGGAAACAGAAAGTCATGACTTATCAATAGGTTGATCTGAAGCAATTTCCTTCGTATCAGGCTTGGCGGCTGCCCGCGTCGTCATGCCACAACCACGCCGCGCCGCGCACGCCGCTGGAATCGCCATGCATCGGCGCGACCAGGCGGGTGGCGACGTGGTCGGAGAAGACGTAACGCGTCCACAGGCGCGGAACGTTCTCGTACAGGCGCTGGATGTTGGACAGCCCGCCGCCGAGCACGATGACATCCGGGTCAAGCAGGTTGATGACATGCGCCAGGCCGCGCGCGAGGCGGTCTTCGTAGCGCGCCAGGCTGGCCTGGCAGGCGGGGTCGTTTTGGTTGGCAAAGCTGGCGATGGCATTGGCAGTCAGCGTCTGGCCGCTGTGGGCGAGGTGGTCGCGCGCCAGGCCGGGGCCGGACAGCCAGGTTTCAATGCAGCCATGCTTGCCGCAGTAGCAGGCAGGTCCGGGGCGTTCGGCGTCGCTCGGCCAGGGCAGCGGGTTGTGGCCCCATTCGCCGCTGATGGCGTTGGCGCCGGTCAGCACCTGGCCGCGCACGACAATGCCGCCGCCGCAGCCGGTGCCGAGAATGACGCCGAACACCACTTCAGCGCCGGCGGCGGCGCCATCGACGGCTTCCGACAAGGCAAAACAGTTGGCGTCGTTGCTCAGCCGCACTTCGCGCTGCAGGCGCTGTTCCAGGTCGTGTCGCAGCGGTTGGCCGATCAAACAGGTCGAGTTGGCGTTCTTGATCAGGCCGCTGACACGCGATTCGGCACCGGGCATGCCGATGCCGACCGTGCCGCGCGCCTGCAATTCGCTTTCTGTGTTTTCAACCAGCCTGGCGACGCTTTCGACAGTGGCGCGGTAATCGCCTTTTGGCGTGGCGACCCGGCGGCGCAGGCATTCGCGTCCGCCGGCATCAAGGGCGGCGATCTCGATCTTGCTGCCGCCCAGGTCGATACCGAGTCTGAGCATGGTTTCTCCTTGATGTAGATAGGGTGTTGCGGCCGTTTCCGGGGCGCGGGGGCGGTGGTATCCTGCCCGTTCTTCCGCATTGCAGCACATCCCATGAACGCTATCACCGCCCGTAATGAAGTTGAACGCCTTCTTTCCGAAATGGAGCAGGGCAGTCTTGACCCGGAAACCTTTGCCCGCCAGCTGCTCGATCATCAGGTTTTCATGCCGATCAAGGATGAAAAACATCAGATCGCCGGTTTCCAGCTCTCCACCAAGGCGGACCCGCTGGTGATCGAGGACGAGGAGGGCAATCGCGTCTTCATCGTCTTTTCGTCGCCCGAGCGCGCCAAGGAATTCACCAACGAATTCCCAGGTTACAGCGGTGGTCTGCTGACCGAGGTGTCCTGGATTGTGCAGCGCATGGGTGCCGACATGGGTTTGTCGATCAACCCCGGCCAGGATCCCGGCTTCGATTTCGATGTCGACATGGTGGCGATGCTGGCTTCCTTGCTGCCGGAGCAGGATCAATGACGACTCGACAGGTGGGCGAGGTCTACAGCCCGGAACATGCCCGTTACGATGAAGGCGCGCGCTATACCTACACCGGCGGCGCGCACGAACTGGTGTTGTTCTGGAGCAGCCCGACGCCAGGTGAAGTCGAAGGTTTTCGCTTGCAGCCGATGGATGTCGGCCTCTTCACGCACGGCCCGGCGGCGTTTCTGCTGTACAAGATCAAGGATGTTTGCGAATGGTCGGACGTGGCCTTCAACATCCACATGATCCCGGAAGCGCAGCGCGAATTGCCGAACGAAACAGCGGGTGATCGGGCGCGTCTGCGGATGATTCTGGTCGATGCTGAAGACGGCGTGATCCGCGCCAAACGCATCGTTTCTCTCGACAAGGTGATGACCCAGGCGGTCAAGCACACCATGGCCGATCAGGCCAGTTCGGCGTTCAACCGGATCATCTACGAAGCCGCCGTGCAGGAGGTTTACAGCCGCTATGCCGACAGCGATGCGCTGGCCAGCGTTGCCGAAGTGGTCGAGCCGGCGCTTGGTTAGGATTAGCCTCTCATGCTGAATGCCGCCATCCTGGCTGAATTCGAGGCGTTGCTGGGTGTCGACCGGGTATTTGCCGATGACGAAACCCTGGCGTTGTATGCCAGCGATGAAACACCGAGATCCTGCCTGCCGGATGCGGTGCTGTTTCCGACCAGTCATGACGATGTCGTTGCCATCGTCAAACTGGCCAACCAGCATCGGCTGGCGCTGGTGGCGCGTGGTGCGGGTTCCGGCAATGTCGGTGGTGCGATGCCGGTGACGGGCAGTCTGGTGGTCAGCTTCGAATGCATGAGCCGCATCGTCGAGTTCGATGCCGCCAACCGGTTGGTGGTGGTTGAACCTGGCGTAGTGACCGACCATATCGATGCAATGGCGGCGACGGTCGGCCTGATGTATGCGCCTGACCCCGGTTCCGGCGCCTATTGCCGCATCGGCGGCAACCTGGCGATGAACGCCGCCGGGCCGCGTTGCGTGAAATACGGCGCGACGCGTGACCATGTGCTGGGTCTGCGCGCGGTGACCGGAGACGGGCGCGAGATTCGCGTCGGCGGCCGCACCACGAAATATGCCACCGCCTACGATCTGACCCGTTTGCTGGTCGGTTCCGAGGGCACGCTGGCATTGATTACCGAAGCCACGTTGAAGCTGGTTCCAGCGCCCGAAAGCGTCGCCACCCTGCGCGTCTGTTATGCCAGCAACGCCTCGGCTTGTGCGGCGGTGAGCCGGATCATGGGCAAGTCGATGCCGCATCCGGTGCTGCCCAGCGCGCTCGAATTCATGGATCGCCGCGCGATTGATGCCATCCGTGAATATGGCGCGGCGGAAGGTCTGCCGGCTGGCACCCAGGCGGTGTTGATGGTGGAGGCCGACGGCGATGCCGACGATCTGCCACGCCAGATTGCGGCGCTGGAACAGGCGCTGGCAGGCGAGGGCTTGCTCGAGATTCAGAGCGGCTTCACCGCCGAAACCATTGCCACGCTTTGGGTGGCGCGCAAGTCGCTGTCCTTCGCGGTGAAGAAGATCGCACCGCTGAAGATCAATGAAGACGTGGTGGTGCCGGTGGCGCGGCTGGCCAATCTGGTCAACGCCATCGACGCGCTCGGCCAGCGACATGACGTTCCCATCGTCAGCTTCGGCCATGCCGGCAACGGCAATCTGCACGTCAATCTGATGGTGCATGCCGACGACGCCGACGAAATGGCGCGCGCCCGTGCCTGCCGCGATGCCTTGATCGAAGCCGTGCTCGGTCTCGGCGGCAGCTTGTCCGGCGAACACGGCATCGGCAGCGAGAAGCGGCATTACGTCGGCCGCGAGCTGGATGCCTCGACGCTGGCGATGATGCGCGACGTGAAAAAACTGTTCGACCCGCTCGGTCTGCTCAATCCGGGCAAGAAACTGCCCGACGCCTGATTCGATCGGTCCGCGAGCGTACCCCCTACATGGCGGCCATCAAACGCGCCAGCGTGCCCTGAATTCTTCGGCTGGTAGCGGGCGGTCGAACAGATAGCCCTGGAACACGTTGCAACCGCGCGACTGCAGGAAAGTGAACTGGGCCTCGGTTTCAACGCCTTCGGCAACCACCGACAGATTCAGGTGTCTGGCGACTGACAGGATGGTTTCTACCAGGGCGACATCGTTGGGATCGTGCGGTACGTCCTGCACGAAGGTGCGGTCGACCTTCAGTTCATGCAGCGGCATGCGCTTCAGGTAGGCGAGAGAGGAATAGCCGGTGCCGAAGTCGTCGATCGAAAAATGGATGCCGAGCTTGTTGAGTTCCTCCATCTTGGCGATGGTGTCGTGGATGTCCTCGATCACCAGGCCCTCGGTCACTTCCAGCACCAGATGCGTCGGGTCGGCGCCGGCGTCGCGCAGAATCTGGCTGACTTGAGCGACAAAGCCGGTGTGGCGGAACTGGCGCGGGCTGACATTCACCGCCAGACGCAACGGTCGGCCAAGGTCGTCGCACTGCTTCAGCAGGTGCGCGGCGGCGCGCAACACCCATTCGCCCAAGGCGAGAATCTGGCCGGATTCCTCCGCCACCGGGATGAAGGCCAGCGGTGAAATCAGGCCTTTCGTCGGGTGATGCCAACGCAACAGCGCTTCGGCGCCGACCAGGGTGCGCTGGCCATCAACCTGGGGTTGCAGATACAGACCCAGTTCGTTCTGGCTGATCGCCTGATGAAGATCCTGTTCCAGCGCCAAGCGGGCGCGCACGTTTTCCTCCATCGCGGCTTCGAAATAGACCACCGCATTGCGGCCGGCATCCTTGGCGCGATACATCGCGGTATCGGCTTCGCGCAGCAGGTCGTCCTCGTTTTCATCGCCTTTCGGAAACACCGTGATACCGATGCTGGCGCCAATATGAAAATCGGAGCCTTCAACCTGAAACGGGGTTTCCATCACGCCGCGTATCTTTTCCGATACGCCCATCGCCAGCCGCGCGGCGGCTTCCGGTGAATTGGCCAGGTTGATCAACAGCACGACAAATTCATCGCCGCCCAGTCGCGCCACCGTATCCTCATCGCGCAGAAAACGTGTCAGGCGGCCGCCCACCTGCTGCAACAGGGCATCGCCGATGCCGTGTCCGCGCGCGTCGTTGACACGTTTGAACTGGTCGAGGTCGATGAACAACAGGGCGCCGACATGGCCACTGCGCCGCGCTGCCGCCAGCGCCTGGCTGAGCCGGTCGATGAACAGGCGCCGATTCGCCAGGCCGGTGAGTTCGTCGTAATAAGCCAGGCGGCGGATGTCCGCCTCCGCCTGGCGTTGGTCGGTAATGTCCAGGCAGTGGCCAATGTAGCCGAGGAAATCGCCCTGTGTGTCGTAGCGCGGTTTGCCTTCGTCGATCAGCCAGCGGTATTCGCCATCATGTCGCCGCAAGCGATACACCATGCTGAAAGCCTGGCGTTGATCAAATGCCTGGATGTAGGTGTCGAGGCAGTGCTGGTAGTCGTCGGGATGCACGCCTTGCGTCCAGCCGTTGCCGAGTTCGTGTTCCAGCGCGCGGCCGGTGAAGTCCAGCCAGACCTGATTGAAGAAGTCGCAATGCTTGTCCAGGCCGGAGGTCCAGATCAGGGCCTGGCCGGCATTCGCCAGGGTACGGAAATGCTGTTCACTTTCGGCCAGTGCGGCATTCAGGCGGTATTCCTCGTCAACCGTGTGGAACACCATGACGACACCGCTCAGATGGCCGCTGCTATCGCGGATCGGCGCCGCGCTGTCGGCGATGTGGTAGCGCTGGCCGGCGCGCGAAATCAGCACGGTATGGTTGGCCAGTCCGACCACCAGGCCTTCCGCCAGCACCCGGTCGATGGGGATTTCGGCGGCATTGCCGGTTTGTGCATTCTCGATGCGGAAAATCTCGCTGATCGGCCTGCCGCGCGCTTCCGTCAGCGTCCAGCCGGTGAGTTGCTCGGCGACCGGATTCATCATCGTGATCTGGCCGGCAAGGTCGGTGGAAATCAACGCATCACCGATCGATTGCAGGGTCACCGTCAGTTGCTCTTCGCTGGCCTGCAGGTTTTCGACGGCGTTTTGCAGTCGTTCGCTCATCCGGTTGAAAGTGTCGGCCAGATCGGCGACCTCGCGCGGACCGGCTACTGGCATGTGGCTGCTGAAATCACCGCCGGCAATCCGCTGGCTGCCGCGCATCAGGGCGCTCAGCGGCTGGCTGACCTGGCGGTGCAACAACCAGATCAACAGCAGGGTCAGGATCAGCGCGGCAAAGAACTGCGGCGCATGCTCCCGCATCACATCGGTTCTTGCCTGGCGCTGACGCTCGCTCAGGTCGTATTCCAGATACACCGCGCCTTGTTCCAGGTTGCGCACTGCCGGGCCAGCGGTAGGCGGTGTGAACCCCATCATCGCCGATGGATGCAGGCTGTCGGTTGCCGGTGTCAGGTCGGGCAGTCGGCGGTGCGCGTTGCGTTGAAAACGGGCCTGATCAAAGCCCGGAATGACCTCCACCGCCAGCTTGCCTTTCCAGGCCAGATGGTTGGCGAAAAGGACGCGCCCATCTGCATCGAGAACGGCGGCAATGGTGACCAGTCGATTCGCGCCAGCGTGGGTGATGTCGGCCTCGACCAGATGCGGCGCATCCAGCAGGCCGCGTTCCGCCAGGCGTGCCAGCGCCGAGCTCTCGCTCAATAATTCCGCCCGCGCGCGACTGAATTCGAACGTGCTGCGCTGCCACAGCGTGACGCTGACCGAAAGCGCGATGATGACTAGCCACAAGGCCAGCAAGCCGAGCGGAAGCGCGGTTCTTAAAGGCCATCTGGTCATGTTCTCGGGCCGGGTCATGATTCCAGCTCAGGCAGGCTGTCGGCAACAATGAACTGCCTGACGTCGATGTCCCTGGCGAGCAGGTTTTCACGCCGCATCACGGCGGCCAGTTGCGCCGCAGTCGTCGCCAGCGGTGCCGGCGCGCCACCAAGCAGTCGATGGTTCTCGGCCAGGTCGGGCAGGATCAGGTTGGCATAACTGGCTTGCACACCGGCTGGCGTCAGGCCGAGACGGGGCGCCATGCGGCGGCTGGCATCGTCCGGTTGCCGCCGCAGATAACTGAGGGCGTTGAAATAACGGGTCAGCAAGGTGCGCAGCGTGTTCGGGTTGTCGGCCAACGCCTGGCCGGTAATCGCCAGCACATCGACGATGCCGCCTGGAATGGCGCGGCTGTCGAACAGCGGTTGCCCGCCGGCCGCGAGGATCTGGGAGGCGAACGGCTCAAAGGTGACCAGGGCATCCACCTTGGCTTCTTTGAATGCGGCCAAGTGCTGG
>JAIFLB010000070.1 GCA_020049245.1 Betaproteobacteria bacterium
TGTTCAAGCAGGCGCGCGGCCCGAAGAACGCTTCACTGGAGAAATGTGATTTCGGTAAAGGTCCGGGCGTGCTGGAAGGCGCGCATGCCGAACTACCGCGCTATTTTGCGGATACCGGCAAGGTGATGGACCTCGATACCCGTCTGGTGCATTGCATGAAGACCCTGCAAGGCTTCACCAATGATGACCCGGCGATCAAGCAGAAGCATGGTTCCAAATCGGACATGATGAAGCTGCAAGCCTATGTCGGCAGCAAATCCAGCGGTTACCCCTGGAACCCGCCGATGAACCATCCGCTGGAAAAAGCCATGCGCGATGCGGGCGAAGTGATGTTCTACCGCCGTGCCGGCACCATGGACTTCAGTTGCGCCACCTGCCACACCCAGACCGGCAAACGCATCCGCGCTTCCGTGCTGCCGAGTGTTTACGATGCGGCTGACTGGAGCAAGGCGGTTTCCTGGCCGTCGCACCGCACCAGCCATGAAGAAGTCCGCAGCAGCCAGCACCGCGTGCTCGAATGCTTGTGGCAGATGCGTTATCCCAACATCAAGAATGGTTCTGATGCTTCGATCGCGATGATTTCTTTCTGGACTGACGCCGCGCGTGGTGAGCCGGCCATCGTGCCCGACCTGAAACGCTAATCGCCGACCCACAGGAGACTGAATACATGTTCAAGAAAACCCCCATCGCGGCGATTGCCGCCGCCTCGCTGCTGCTGATCGCCGGCGGATGTTCCGCAACCAATGCAGGCAAGGCCGAAGCAGCTAAACCCGCTGCAGTTGCCGCCGCTCCGGCAGCCCCCGCCGCACCGGTAAAAGTCGATTACACCAAGATGACCTCGGCTGAATTGTCCGAGTATCTGGTGATGGAAAGTGACAGCTTCGATATGAAGCAGGCCACCCAGGAAGGCACTTCCGGCAAGGCGCGTCTGACCCAGGATGAAATCCAGAAAGCCTGTTCCCTGATGAAAGGCCAGGAACTCAGTGACAAGGCCCGTGAAAAGGTTATGGCGCTGGCTGCGGCTTCGATCAAGTACCCGGAAGGTGGCATCAAGCTGGGCGACTGGAAGAAGGGGCGCGAGCTGGCCTGGTCAGGTTTCGGCTATCGCACCGCGCACAATCCGGATGATCACGCCACTCGTGAAGCTGGCGGCAACTGCTACAACTGTCATCAGATCGCGACTGACCGCACTGGCGGCGACATCGGCCCCAGCCTGACCGGCTACGGCAAGAATCGCGGCGCCAGCGAAGATATGCTGAAGTACACCTATGACGTGATCTACAACCCGCACACCTACTGTTGGCGTGCTGAATCAGAAGCAGATTGCCGACATCATGGCGTATCTGTTCGACCCGGCGTCACCGGTCAACAAGTAAGCTGTATTTGCGTTTTTCACTGCGGTTTACCGCAGTGATCAAAAAAGCCATCGGAAATCCTCCGATGGCTTTTTTTCGTTTACGACGAAGAGTTGGAACTTGAATCGACGCTAAACCCGCAGTGCGCTGATCAAAGACTGTTCCAGTTCCAGCCTGACCGAGGCGCGTTCCAGGGCTTCGCCTTCCAGCACGAAGACATCTTCGGCACGACTGCCCAGCGTATTGATCCGTGCGGTGACCACGCTGGCGCCGCTGCGATGGAGTACCTGCGCGACTTGTGCCAGCAGGCCGGGACGGTCGCCGGCGGTAAAGGTGAGGACATAGTCGGCTAGTGCGCCCTCACGGCGATTGTCGCTGGGCGCGAGATTGACTTCGGGTTCCAGCGGGAAAGCCTTCAATCGACGTGGCACGCGGCCAGCAGGCAGCGCGCCCAACGGCGTGTGGTGGGAGAGTTCGGCCGCCAACTCGTGTTCGATGTAATTCAGGAAGTCTCGATACGAGATTTGCGGGTGCTCCTGATCGAGCGCGTAAAAGGTATCCAGCGCGCGGCCGTCATGCGTGGTGTGGATGCGCGCCGCCAGGATGCTGTAGCCAAGGCGGGCGAAAAAGGCGCAGATGCGGGCGAACAGGGCTTCTTCGTCGGGCGCGAAGACGAGCACTTCGACGCCTTCACCCACCGGCGCCAGACGCGCCCTGACGATGGCTTCCTGATGATCCAGCACCGGTAAGAGGCGGCGGGTTTGCCAACCAATATCGCGCGCGTCCTGACGCAGGAAATAGATGTCGTCGAGGCGGTTCCAGAGCGCGTTCTCGGTCTCCGCCGGGAAACCATACAGGCGCAGTTGTGCGCGCGCCTGTTCCTTCTTTTCCTCGATGCCATCCGCGCTCGGGGCGTTGCCTTCCAGCACCCGCCGCGCCGCCAGATAGAGTTCGCGGGTGAGCTTGTCTTTCCAGGCATTCCAGACCTTCGGGCTGGTGCCGCGAATGTCGGCCATGGTGAGCAGATACAAGCCGGTCAGGTGGCGCACATCGCCACAACGTCGGGCAAAGGCGGTGATCACTTCCGGGTCGGAAAGATCCTGCTTCTGCGCGGTTTGCGACAGCGTCAGGTGTTGCGCAACCAGCCAGGTGACAAGTTCGGTGTCCGCCTTGTCCAGTCCATGTGAACGGCAGAAGCGGCGCGCATCGACCGCGCCCAGACCGGAATGATCGCCACCACGGCCTTTTGCGATGTCGTGGAACAGCGCGGCCAGAAGCAGAACCTGCTGGCGTTCGAATTCATTCATCAGACGATGCGCGAGCGGGAATTCGTGGGCGTATTCCGGCACCGCCAGGCGGCGCAGATTGCGCAGCACCATCAGCACATGTTCATCGACCGGGTAGATATGGAACTGATCATGTTGCATCTGGCCGGTGATGCGGCCGAACAACGGAATATAGCGGCCAAGGATGCCGAGTCGATGCATCAGCCGCATCGTCAGCGTGATGCCCTTCGGTTGACTCAGCAGGGCAATGAACCGGCGATGGTTTGCCGGGTCGCGGCGGAAGCTGGCGTCGATGCTGCGGCCGGCGCGCGCCAACGCCCGCAACAGGCGGGGTGTGCAGCCGCTGACGCCAGGTTCGCGGGCCAGGACAAGAAAGGTTTCCAGCAGCAGTTCAGGTTTTTCATCAAACAATGATTCGCGCGCATCGAGCAGGTTTCCGACGCGGTGAAAATCCGCTGCAAGCTCGGGCGAACACGTCAACGTGTGCGGACTCAGCGGGGGTAGCAGACGGAAACGCAGTTCCCCCATGACCAGTTCGTTGATCAGCCGGATATGCCGCGCTGCCCGGTAATATCGCTGCATCAGTCGTTCCGAGGCGCGGCGCACTTGCGGCTCGATTTCGCTGACCCGGGCAATGCCCATGCCTTCGGCGATGCGTTCCTGGAATTCAAACAGCAGGCGGTCTTCGCGTCGATTGGCGAGCAAATGCAGGCGGATGCGCAGATGCGCCAGAAAACGCAATTCGGCGCAGGCGGCGCGCGCTTCGGCTTCACCCAGCAGGCCAGCCTTCGCCAGGTCGGTCAGTCGGTGGGCCATCGGCGCGGTCAGGTGGGCGGCGCGGGCAACCCAGATCAGGGCTTGTCCATCGCGCAGGCCGCCGGGGCTTTCCTTCAGATTCGGTTCAAGCAGCAGCGCGACGTCGGCATGCCGGCCGTGGCGAAGCTTCTGTTCGAGAATCTTGGCCTGGAAGAAGGTGACCGGGTCGATTTGTTGATCCAGCCCGCTTTGCATCCGCTGCAATAATTTACGATCGCCGGCCAGCCAGCGCGATTCCAGCAGGTTGGTTTGAATCGTGATGTCTTGCGCCGATTCCGCCAGGCATTCGGTCAAGCTGCGCATGCTGTGGCCGATCGGCAGCCCGACATCCCACAACAGCGCGATCAGCGGTTCGAAGCGGCCGCGTTCGGCCTCAGTCAGGTCGTCGTCGAACAGGATCAGCACATCGACATCGGATTGCGGGTAAAGCTCGCCGCGTCCGTAGCCGCCAACCGCAACCAGCGTGGCCAGTTTCGGTAAGTCGTGCGCCGCCCAGATTTGCTTCAGGGTCTGATCGGTCAGCCGGCTGAGTCTGGCCAGCAAGTTGTGGGCAACGGGACGCGCCAGATAGGCTTTAAATGCCTGATCACGCGCCTGTGCCAGGTTGTCGCGCCAGGCGGCGACGCGGACAAAATCCGGATTCATGCGATGACGACAGCGGGGGTGGCGTTGGACGTAGCTATGAATGCCGGAATTTCGGGCGAACCAGCCGACAGTGTCAGGACTTCAAAGCCGGTTTCGGTGACCAGAATGGTGTGTTCCCACTGGGCTGAAAGCGCGTGATCTTTGGTGACCACCGTCCAGCCGTCGCCCAGCATGCGAATGTCGCGACGGCCGGCGTTGATCATCGGTTCAATCGTGAAAATCATGCCGGTTTGCAGCATCGGCCCGGTGCCGGCCTTGCCGTAGTGCAGCACTTGCGGTTCTTCGTGAAACTTGCGGCCGATGCCGTGGCCGCAGAATTCGCGCACCACGGTGTAGCCATTCATTTCTGCATGTTTCTGGATCGCCGCGCCGATGTCGCCCAGATACGCGCCGTGGCGAACCCTGGCAATGCCCTTCCACATGCATTCATAGGTGATTTCGGTCAGCCGCCGCGCCTGGATGTTGGGTTCGCCGACAAAGAACATGCGCGAGGTATCGCCGTGCCAGCCTTCCTTGATCACGGTGATGTCGAGATTTACGACATCGCCGGCCTTGAGCTTCTTTTCCCCCGGCACGCCATGGCAGACCTGATGATTGACCGAGGTGCAGATCGATTTCGGGTAAGGCGCGTGGCCGGGCGGCGCATAGTGCAATGGCGCGGGAATGCAGCCTTGCACATCGACCATGTAGTCATGACAGAGTTTGTCCAGTTCGCCGGTGGTAATGCCGGATTTGACGTAGGGCGTGATGAAGTCCAGAACTTCCGATGCCAACCGACCTGCGATGCGCATTTTTTCAATTTCTTGGGCGTTTTTGATGGTGATGGACATGGTTTACAGGGCTTTGGAGAGGCTGGATGAGTGTCGCCAGAATAGGTGCGAGGCGTCGGAAAGTAAAGACCAAGTGCCTTGGTCAGGAATTTGATCTGTCAATGATTTCAATTGGATAGATGCATACGTGCAATCGAAATCGCGGCTGTGAAAGTGCTGCCAGAGTTTCACAATTCGATGCTCAAGCCGTCGTAGGAAGAAATGATTTCAAGCGGCGGGTGACTGTCACGCGTGATTGCTTCGAAATGGCGGGTTTCTTCCAGCAAGCCAGCCAATTTGGCGTCGTCGTGGATCGGTTCGTGGTGAAACATGGCGAGTCGAGCAACATGCGCTTCCTGGCAGAGTTCGACGGCGATGATGTTGCTCGAATGGCCCCAGTCGGCTTTCACGGTGATCGCATCGGCCAGGCTGTACATGGTGTCGAAAATCACCAGATCGGCGTCCTGAAAGAACTTGATGAATGCGCGTTGCTCGACGTGTTGACCGAGTTTGTGTTCCGAATCGGTTGAATAGACCACTGCTTTTCCGTTCTGCTCGAACCGGTAGCCATAGGATTCGCCGGCGTGCAGTTGCAGTTTTGCGCGCACCTTGAATCCGGCAATTTCATACTCCTGATCCGGTTGCATGATGTCGAATTCGACCTCGGCACCAATCTGGCTGAAGTCAACCGGAAAATGTGGCGCCGCCATCTGCAATCGGATACCGGCTTCGAGATGCGGGTGGCAGCCATGCATGACGATGCGGTTGCCGGGAATGTAGATCGGCACAAAAAATGGCAGACCCATCAGGTGGTCCCAGTGCAGATGCGAGACGAAGACGTGGTAGGTCTGTGGTTTGCCCGGCCCAAACTCCGCCATCTTGGCTTGCCCGAGTGGTCTCAGACCGCTGCCGAGGTCACAAATGACATGTCCGGCATGCTGTTGCGGGGAATCACCAATCACCTCGACGCAGGCGGTGTTGCCGCCATAACTGCCGCTGACCGCGAAGGGAAGCGAGTCGGTGAAGGCTTCGATCTCGGCGGCCGTGGCAAATTGGCGACCATTCGCCGCAGTCAGCGCGGCGATGATCTTTTTCCTGGCTTCGCTCGCCGTGGCTGCGACCGGCAACGATCCACGCGTACCCCAGAATTTGACTTGCATGCTGAAGGCTCCTGACTGATCGACGCCTTGAAGCGGGCCGTTTTCGGGTGGATGGTGTTGATTTGAATTGTTATTTGATCCGCATGCCGGGTTGCGCACCGCTATCCGGCGACAGCAGAAACGGGCCGCCGCGTTCGTCGCTGGCGGCACAGACCATGCCTTCGCTCATGCCGAATTTCATCTTGCGCGGCGCCAGGTTGGCGACCATCACGGTGAGCCGGCCAATCAGCGTTTCCGGTGCATAAGCCGCCTTGATGCCGGCGAACACGGTGCGGGTTTCACCGCCGAGATCGAGGGTGAGTTTGAGCAGTTTGTCGGCGCCTTCGACATGTTCGGCGTTGGCGATGCGGGCGATGCGCAGGTCGACCTTGGTGAAGTCGTCGATGCTGATGAACGGCTCCCACATGGATTTTTCGTCGCTGGCGGCGGCTTCGGCCTTGGCTTCGCTCTGTTGATGCTCGGCATGTTTGATCGGCGCCGGAGCGGCGACTTCCGGAACGGGGGCGAGGCTTTGCTTGTTCTCTTCCACCATGATTTCGATCTTCTTCGGGTCGATACGGGTCATCAAGTGTTGGTATTCGTTGATGGCATGGCCGGCTGGTAACGGCGTCCAGATGTCGGTCCAGGTCAGCGGCGGAATGTTCAGGAAGGCTTCGACCTGTTCGGCAAGTTTGGGTAGCACCGGCTTCAGGTACAACGTGAGGTCGCGGAACTGCGTCATTGCGGTGGAACAGACTTCCAGCAGTTCCGCCTCGCGGCCTTCCTGTTTGGCCATTTCCCATGGCTTTCTTTCTGCGATGTACTGGTTGGCGACATCGGCCAACCGCATGATTTCGCGCAGGGCGCGGCCAAAGTCGCGCTCCTCGTAGCTGTTGGCAATGGCGCCATCAGCATAGGCCTGGCTGAATTCTGTCGTGGCATTCATATCGACCGCGCCCAGTTTGCCGCTGAAACGTTTGCTGATGAAACCGGCGCAGCGGCTGGCGATGTTGACGTACTTGCCGACCAGGTCGCTGTTGACGCGGGCGGCGAAGTCTTCCAGGTTGAGGTCGATATCTTCCATCGAGCCATTCAGTTTGGCGGCGTAGTAATAGCGCAGCCATTCCGGGTTCAGGTGGTTGAGGTAGCTCTCGGCGGTGATGAAGGTGCCACGCGATTTCGACATCTTCAGGCCGTTCACTGTGAGAAAGCCGTGGCAGAACACACCCGTCGGGGTCCGGAAACCGGCGTGCGCGAGTTCGGCTGGCCAGAACAGGGCGTGGAAGTAGAGGATGTCCTTGCCGATGAAGTGATACAACTCGGCGTCTGAATCCGGCTTCCAGAACTCGTTGAAGTCGAGTCCGGTCTTGTCGCACAGGTTCTGGAAGCTGCCCATGTAGCCAATCGGCGCGTCCAGCCAGACGTAGTAGTACTTGCCGGTGGGTTTGCCATCATCGCCAGGGATTTCAAAGCCGAAATAGGGTGCGTCGCGCGAGATGTCCCAGTCGGACAGGCCGGCTTGCAGCCATTCGCCAAGTTTGTTGGCGGCTTCGGCCTGCACATGTGCCGGATCGGCGGTCCACTGTTTGAGGAAGTCGGCGCAGCGTGGGTCGGACAGCTTGAAGAAATGGTGATCCGATTCCTTGCGCACTGGTTTGGCGCCGGAGACGGCGGAATAGGGTTCGATCAGATCGGTCGGCTGATAGGCCGCGCCGCAGGCTTCACAGTTGTCGCCGTACTGGTCCTTGGCGTGGCACTTTGGACACTCGCCCTTGATGAAACGATCCGGCAGGAACATTTCCTTGACCGGGTCGTAGAACTGCTCGATCGAACGAATCTCGATCAGGCCGGCCTGCTTCAAGCGGGTATAGATGGTGTCGGCGTAATGCCGGGTTTCCGGCGTATTGGTGGAGTAGTAGTTGTCGAAATCGATGTGAAAGCCGTCGAAATCGCGCTTGTGCTCGTGCCATGTGCGGTCGATCAGTTGCTCCGGCGTGATGCCTTCCTTCTCCGCCCGCAACATGATCGGCGTGCCGTGGGTGTCGTCGGCGCAACAGTAGAAGCAAGTGTTGCCGCGCATTTTCTGGAAGCGCGCCCAGATGTCGGTCTGGATGTATTCGACCAGATGGCCCAGGTGGATGCTGCCGTTCGCATAGGGCAAGGCGGAAGTGACGAGAATCTTGCGTGGCATGGGGCGTTTTGCGAGTTGATTGGACAATTCGCGTGATTTTAGCTGTCGAGCAGGCGGCTGCGCAGCGAATGCGCGCTTGCCGCTTCACTATCCTTCAATTTTTGCCATATAGACGATTCTGCAATTGTGTCGGCCAGCGAACGTGGCTAGAATGCGCCCCGACCTTAGGCGCGTAGCTCAGCTGGTTAGAGCACCACCTTGACATGGTGGGGGTCGTTGGTTCGAGTCCAATCGCGCGTTCCGGCTTTTTCATTTCCGAAGGTGTTTCGCATGCCGGTTATTCGACTTCCCGATGGTTCCGAACGTGTTTTCGAGGCGCCAGTGACGGTGGCTGAAGTGGCTGCCAGCATTGGCGCCGGACTGGCCCGCGTGGCGCTGGCCGGTAAAGTGAATGGGCAGTTGGTCGATACCTCGTATCGCATCGAACAGGATGTCTCGCTTTCCATTGTTACGGACAAAGATGCCGATGGCGTCGATCTGATCCGTCATTCCTGTGCGCACTTGCTGGCTTTTGCGGTGAAGGAATTGTTCCCGGATGCGCAAGTGACTATCGGGCCGGTGATCGAAGACGGTTTCTATTACGACTTCTCCTACAAACGGCCATTTACGCTGGAAGATCTGGCGGCGATAGAGAAGCGCATGGGCGAGCTGGCCAAGAAGGATATTCCGGTGACGCGCGAGGAGTGGGATCGCGACAAGGCGGTGGAATTCTTCAAATCGATCGGTGAACACTACAAGGCGGAAATCATTGCTTCGATTCCCGCCGGCCAGACCATTTCGCTCTACCGTGAGGGCGATTTCATCGATCTCTGTCGTGGCCCGCATGTGCCGTCCACCGGCAAGATCAAGGCGTTCAAGCTGATGAAGCTGGCCGGCGCCTACTGGCGCGGCGATTCAAAGAACGAGATGCTGCAGCGCGTGTATGGCACCGCCTGGGGCAACAAGGACGACCTGGCCGCCTATTTGCATCGCCTGGAAGAGGCGGAAAAACGCGATCACCGCCGCCTTGGCAAGCAGCTTGATTTGTTCCATTTGCAGGAAGAGTCACCCGGCATGGTGTTCTGGCATCCGCATGGCTGGGTGCTGTGGCAGGAAGTCGAGCAATACATGCGGCGCAAGTTCGTCGAATACGGTTATCAGGAAGTGAAGACCCCGACGGTGATGGACAAATCGCTGTGGGA
>JAIFLB010000174.1 GCA_020049245.1 Betaproteobacteria bacterium
CGTGCCGATGGTCAGCGCGCCGTTCATCGAGAACTTCATGTTGCCGGTGCCGGAGGCTTCCTTGCCGGCGGTTGAAATCTGTTCCGAGAGGTCGGCGGCGGGGTAGATGCACTGCGCGTTCTGGACATTGAAATCGGGCACGAAGACGACTTTCAACAGCTTGTTCACCTGTGGATCGCGGTTCACCACATCGGCCACGGCATGAATTAGTTTGATGATCAGCTTAGCCATGTGATAGCCCGGTGCGGCCTTGCCACCGAAGATGAAGGTGCGCGGCGTGACCGCCAGATTCGGGCTGTTTTTCAGCCGGCAATACAGGCTGATGATGTGCAGCAAATTCAGATGCTGGCGCTTGTATTCGTGGATGCGCTTGGCCTGGATGTCGAACAGCGAGGCCGGATCGACTGCGATGCCCAGCGTCTTGCCGATATGGTCGGACAGCCTGCGCTTGGCGCTGAGCTTCACTTCGCGCCAGCGCGCCCGGAAGCCGGCGTCTTCGGCATAGGGTTGCAGCCGCTGCAACGAATCCAGATTGCGCAACCAGTCGTGATCGATGGTCTCTTCGATCAACGCGGTCAGCGGCGGGTTGGCCAGCGCGATGAAACGGCGCGGGGTGACGCCGTTGGTTTTGTTGCTGAATTTCTCCGGCCAGAGTTCGAAGAAGTCACGCATCACGGTTTCTTTCAGCAACGCGCTGTGTAGCGCCGCGACGCCGTTGATGGCGAAACCGCCCACCGCCGCCAGATGTGCCATGCGCACTCGCCGCACCGGGCCTTCGGCGATCAGCGACATGCGCATCAGGCGTTGCTCGTCGCCGAAAAAGCGCAGCCGCACTTCGTCGAGGAAGCGCTGGTTGATCTCGTAGATGATTTCGAGGTGGCGCGGCAGGATGCGCTGGAACAGATCCAGCGGCCAGGTTTCCATCGCTTCCGGCAACAGCGTGTGATTGGTGTAGGCAAAACTTTTCCGCGTGATATCCCAGGCCTGTTGCCAATTCATTGCGTGCTCGTCGAGCAGCAGGCGCATCAGCTCCGGTACGGCGATGGCGGGGTGGGTGTCGTTGAGCTGGGCGACGAACTTTTCGGCAAAGCGGCTCAGATCGCCGGCGTCGTGCAGGACGCTGCGGATCATGTCCTGCAACGAGCAGGAGACGAAGAAATACTGTTGTTTGAGGCGAAGCTCCTTGCCGACTTCCGGTTCGTCGTTGGGGTAGAGCACCTTGGTCAGGTTTTCCGCTTCGACCATGGCGTCAACCGCGCCGAAGTAATCGCCGGCATTGAAGGCCTGGAAGTCGAAGGTATCGCGCGCTTCCGATTTCCACAGGCGCAACAGGTTGACGTTGATCACGCCAAAACCCAGGATCGGCGTGTCGAAGGCAACGCCGTACACCGTGCTGCCGGCGATCCAGCGCACCCGATCGCGTTCCATGTCATCGACGTATTTCTCGGTGTGGCCGCCGAGCCGAACCGGGTAGCGACACTGCCGGTTGGGCAGTTCCCACGGGTTGCCCTCGCGCAGCCAGGCGTCGGTGACTTCAACCTGCCAGCCATCCTTGATGACCTGATCGAACAGGCCGAATTCGTAGCGGATGCCGTAGCCGATGGCGGGAATTTCCAGCGTCGCCATCGAATCCAGATAACAGGCTGCCAGCCGCCCGAGGCCGCCGTTGCCGAGACCGGGTTCCTGTTCCTGTTGCAACAGCGTGTCCAGATCGAGTCCCATGGCATGTAGCGCTTTCGCCAAGTTGTCATGCAGACCCAGATTGAGAATGTTGTTGCCCAGGTGCGGCCCAAGCAGGAACTCGGCGGAGAAGTAGCACACTGTCCTGGCGTTGCTTTGCTTGTATTTCTCTGCCGTGTTGATGAAGCGTTCCAGCATGCGATCGCGCACGGTATGGGCCAGCGCGGTATACAGATCAACCGGCGACGCATCCTTCAGCGAACGGCCGGTGACGTAGAACAGGTTGTCGATCAACGAGCGCCGCAACGCCTCCTCGGAACGGGCGGCGCGGGTGTGCAGGGCTCTTTCGGCGATGTCGGACATGGCGATTTCCGTTGTTGATCAGTAAGGCCAGACCCAGGCATCTGCCGCCGGCAGATCGACGCCGTTTTCATAGGCGTAATTGCGGCATTCGATCTGCATGTCGCGCAGCTTTTCCTTGACGTGCGCGCCGGCCACCCGCAGCGACGGGATGCGGTCGATGACGTCGATGGCCAGGCTGAAGCGGTCGATTTCGTTCTGGATCGCCAGTTCCAGCGGCGTGTTGATGCTGCCCTTTTCCTTGTAGCCGCGCACATGCATGTTGGCGTGGTTGTGGCGGCGATAGGCGAGGCGGTGGATCAGCCAGGGATAGCCGTGGAAGTTGAAGATCACCGGTTTGTCGAGCGTGAACAGGCTGTCGAAATCCTTGTCGCTCAGACCGTGCGGGTGCTCGCTGGCCGGGGTCAGCTTGTACAGATCAACGACGTTGACGAAACGCACTTTCAGGTCGGGGAAGTTCTCGCGCAGCAGCACGGTCGCCGCCAGCGCTTCCTTGGTCGGAATGTCGCCGGCGCTGGCCATCACCACATCCGGTTCCTGGCCGGCGTCGTTGCTGGCCCACTCCCAGATGCCGATGCCCTTGGTGCAATGTTTGATCGCCGCGTCCATGTCCAGATACTGCAAGTGCTTCTGCTTGTCGCAGACGATGACGTTGATGTAATCGGTGCTGTTCAGGCAGTGCGCGGCGGTGGCCAGCAGCGTGTTGACGTCGGCCGGCAGATAGATGCGGGTGACTTCCGGGCTCTTGTTCACCACCACGTCGAGGAAGCCCGGATCTTGATGGGTGAAACCGTTGTGATCCTGCCGCCAGACGGTGGAGGTGATCAGCAGATTGAGCGATGAAACCGGGGCGCGCCACGGCACGTCCTTCGACATCGCCAGCCACTTGGCGTGCTGGTTGAACATCGAGTCGATGACGTGGACGAAGGCTTCGTAGGTCGAGAAGAAGCCGTGCCGGCCGGACAGCAGATAGCCTTCCAGCCAGCCTTCCAGCGTGTGTTCCGACAACATTTCCATGACCCGGCCGTCGGGTGACAACTCGCTGCCGCCGGCGTCTTCCGGGTAGATCTCTGCCAGCCAGGTCTTCTTGCTGACTTCGTAGATATTGTCGAGTTTGTTGGAGGCGTTCTCGTCCGGGCCGAAGACGCGGAAGTTGTGCATGTTCTGCGCCATGGTGTCACGCAGGAACTTGCCCAGCGGGCGGGTGTTTTCCGCCGTGGATTTGCCGGGGCCGGGCAGAACGGCGGCGTAGTCGCGGAAATCCGGCAGGCGCAGCGCACGCCGCAGCAGGCCGCCGTTGGCATGCGGGTTGGCGCTCATGCGGCGCGCGCCCTTCGGCGCCAACGCCTTCAGTTCGGCTTGTAAACAGCCGTTTTCGTCAAACAGGGTTTCCGGCGCGTAGCTGTGCAGCCAGGCTTCAAGTTGCTGTAGATGCGCCGGGTTGCCGCGCACATCGGAAATGGGCACCTGATGCGAGCGCCAGAAGCCCTCCACCTTCTTGCCATCCACTTCAACCGGGCCGGTCCAGCCCTTCGGCGAACGCAACACGATCATCGGCCAGCGCGGGCGGCCGGGAACGCCGCTGCTGCGGGCTTCGCTTTGTACGCGGCGGATTTCCAGCACGCACTGCTCCAGCACTTCGGCCATCCGCGCGTGCATGGTCATCGGATCGGAGCCCTCGACGAAATACGGCGTCCAGCCATAGCCCTTGAACAGGTTTTCCAGTTCTTCGTGCGAGATGCGCGCGAGGATGGTCGGGTTGTTGATCTTGTAACCATTGAGGTGAAGGATCGGCAGCACCGCGCCATCGCGGATCGGGTTGAGAAATTTGTTGGAATGCCAGGAGGTGGCCAGCGGCGCTGTTTCCGCTTCGCCATCGCCGACCATCACCGCCACCAGCAGGTCCGGGTTGTCGTAGGCGGCGCCGAACGCGTGCGACACGCTGTAACCGAGTTCGCCGCCTTCATGGATCGAGCCCGGTGTTTCCGGTGTGCAGTGGCTGCCGATGCCACCGGGGAAGGAGAATTCCTTGAAGAACTGGCGCATGCCTTCCACATCCTCGCTCTTGTTCGGATACACCTCGCTGTAGAAGCCTTCCAGATAGGCCGGCGCCAGAATGCCGGGCGCGCCATGTCCGGGGCCGGCCATGAAGATGGTGTCCAGGTCGTACTTGTTGATCAGCCGGTTCAGATGCACCCAGGCAAAGCTCAAACCGGGACTCGCGCCCCAATGGCCGAGCAGGCGGCGCTTGACGTGTTCGGGTTGCAACGGCTCGCGCAGCAGCGGGTTGTCGCGCAGGAAGATCATGCCCGCTGCCAGGTAATTGCAGGCGCTCCAGTAGGCGTTGATCTTTTTCAGATCCTCGCTGCTTAGCGAGGTATCACTATTCTGGACGGTCGCATTCATCGGTTTTCCTTCCTGGCAGGTTGAAAGTGAGGCGCCCCCCATTCTTCGCCGCCAAGATTACAAATTTGCTGCTGTCGATCAAGCGGAGTGCAGCCAATCAAATTCTTAGGTTGGGCCAAGCGAGGCGGGCCCATCGATGCACGGTTCCGTTGCGCTTCCTGGTCTAGCGTATAAACTGTTTATATCGTTTATCAAACAAGGAGCGATGATTATGGCTATCCGTAAAGTATCCAAAGAAGTCACGAAAATCGAGACAAGCGAAATCTCTGCAGTCGCACGCGAGATACCGGTGGCGAAGCCTGCGGCGGTAAAACCTCCTAGCACGCGCGCGGCGAAGGTCGTCAAGCTTGTGTCGAGCCCGGAAGTCAAACCGGCTCCTGTCGCGGTCAAGACACCACCCAAAACGTCACCCAAAACGTCACCGAAAACGCCACCCAAGCCGCGTGCAACGCGTGCCGCGAAGCAGGTGACTGAATCCGCCGCAGCACCCGAACAGGCCCAAGCGGCCGAACCAGCCAAACCATCCAAACCGGCCAAGATCAAGCGTGCCAAGTTGGTGCGTGACAGTTTCACGATGCCGGAAGCGGAACACGCGCTCATCGCCGGGCTGAAGAAACGCTGCCTGAATCTGGGCGTGGCGGCGAAGAAGAGCGAAGTCTTGCGTGCCGCGCTGGCGGTTCTGGCGCGGCTGAGTGATGCCGAGGCGGCGGCGGCGATCCAGGCGCTGGCGCCGATCAAGACCGGCAGACCGGCGAAGGGCGCCAAGTAAACACACCGCGCGGGCGATAGCGTAGCGGGCGGTCAACCCGCGATGACAGTGGGCAAAGGGGGCACGATGTTCAAGTTTGCTTGCAATCCGTCCAGACCAGCAATCCGGCGAGGGGTTGCGGGGTTCCTGCTGGTCTGCGCCGGCTTTTCCAGCCGGATCGCCGCGCCGGCACCGGCAGACTGGTTCCCCGATCCGCCGACGTTGCGGCACTATGTCTGGCGCTACCAGCCCTGCCTTACCTGTGAAACCTCTGCCGTACCGCCTGCATGGCTGCGGATGGCTGAGCTGGCCGGGCTGCAAACGCTGCGCATTTTCCATTCCTCTGACGAAACCTTTGGTCCGGCCTATTCCGCTGCGCCCGATGTCATCGTGCTGACGCCTTCCGCCCTCAAGCTGCAGGCGTGCCAGCTTGCTTTCGTCGTCGGACATGAAATCGTCCACATCGCGCAGCGCCATTTCGACGAAGACGCCAACGCGCTGTCGGTGTTCTCCGGCATGCCGGGCAACTGGACCGAACGCGGCGAGGATGCCATGCAACTGAGCGAGGGAAATTTCGGGCTGGCTCTGCGCGTTTCACACTTGTGGCAAGCGCAGGAACAGGAAGCCGACTGGATCGGCGCGCTGCTATCGGCGCAGGCCAGCGGTTGCAGCATCGAATCCGGCGCGCTGGCGTATTTACGGCAGGAGATCGAAGCCGGCGGCGGTGTTGCGGCCGCTCACGCACCCAGTATGGAACGCATCCGGCAACTGTTGCCCTTTGCGGACTCGGCGAAGCGCCTGGTCGAGCTGGAGCCGCGCTGATTTGTTGTCAGATCTACTGCCACACTCGCTGCCGCCTTGATATCTGGCGCATGGTGGTGTCATCTGGTTGTCATGTATTTGTCATATATGCCGCATAGAGTGAGTTCTTTCGCTATCGCTCTGAGTTCGCCCGAAACAACCCGGGCGTGCGCCGCCGGGTAGCGTTTCAGCCGCCGACAAGGAATGTCATGAACGCAGACAAGACCAATGAACAGATCGAATTCGAGCGTCGGGTTCACGACGAACTGCTGGACAGCTTCGATGAAGAACTGGAGATGGAGATCGATGATGACCGCATGAACGAACTGATCGGCGAGGCGACAACGTCAGCAGCGACATCGACCGATCGGGAACGGCATTTCTATTTCAAGGAACTGTTCCGCCTGCAGGGCGAACTGGTCAAGCTGCAGGACTGGGTGGTTCACAAGAAACTCAAGGTGGTGGTTCTCTTCGAAGGTCGCGACGCGGCCGGCAAGGGCGGCGTCATCAAGCGCATCACGCAGCGTCTCAACCCGCGTGTCTGTCGCGTCGCGGCGTTGCCGGCGCCGAGCGAGCGGGAACAAAGCCAGTGGTATTTCCAGCGCTATGTCTCACACCTCCCCGCCGGCGGCGAGATCGTCCTGTTCGACCGCAGCTGGTACAACCGCGCCGGTGTGGAAAAGGTGATGGGATTCTGCAGCGACGAGGATTACGAGGAGTTCTTCCGCACCGTGCCGGAGTTCGAGAAGATGCTGATCCGCTCCGGCATCATTCTGATCAAGTACTGGTTCTCGATCACCGATGACGAACAGAACCTGCGCTTCATGATGCGCATCCACGACCCGCTCAAGCAGTGGAAGCTGAGCCCGATGGACATGGAATCGCGCCGCCGCTGGGAGCAATACACCAAGGCCAAGGAAACCATGCTGGAGCGCACCCACATCCCAGAAGCCCCCTGGCGGATCGTCGAGGCGGTGGACAAGAAAAAGGCGCGCCTCAACTGCATCCACCATTTGCTGAGCCAGGTGCCCTACCAGGAAATCGAACGTGAAACGGTGACCTTGCCGGATCGGGTGCACAACCCGGACTATCTGCGCAATCCGGTGCCGGCGGATATGTTCGTGCCACAGGTGTATTGAGGCAAAAAAGCCAGTTTTGCTTATTCCTGGCGCGTCAAATTCTGCGTCAAACGCCAGGTGTCGCGGGCGATCACCCATTCCTCGTTGGTCGGAATCACCCACGCCGAAATCGGGCTGTTCACCTGGCTGATACACGGGCGGTGGTGGTTGTTGGCGTCTTC
>JAIFLB010000020.1 GCA_020049245.1 Betaproteobacteria bacterium
CGGCAGACCTGACTCTCTGGCAGCAAGCGCGGGAGCTGCGAGATTGGGTTGCCGCACCTGAGCATCAGGCTACGCTGACCCTGAATCATGGCGTCACCGCGCTGACGCGGGCGGCCGATTTATTGGGAAGGTTGTTTCAGACTTAGCAGAGGACGATTGGCCTGATCAGATCTGATTCTCGAATTCACCTTTCCGGACTATATTTCGCCCATGATTGATGCCACTTCTTCCCTCGCGGCCACGCTTGCCACAACACAAACACAGTTGAGCCTGATTGCTGTCCGGCTTGCCAACGAAAGTCAGCGTCAGGTAGCTGATTTGTTGGCGGAAAGTGTGCAGCAGTTGGCCAATCCTGCTCACTTGGGCAATCTGGTCGATACGACAGCCTGAGTCGTTTTGCCAGCCATGCATTGCATGCTGAAATGCGTTGGCAACGAGGAGTTGCACACTTTCTGCGGGTGAAACGGTTTACCCATGACCCAACATTCTCTGGAAAATAAACCATGAGCACGCTGCCCAACTGTCCTAAATGTCAATCCGAGTTCACCTACACCGATGGCGATATGTTCGTCTGCCCGGAATGTGCCCATGAATGGCCGCAACAAGCGTTGGACAGCACCGATGATCGGCGTGTGGTGCGTGATTCAAATGGCAATGAATTGGCGGACGGCGACAGCGTCACGGTGATCAAGGACTTGAAGGTCAAGGGTTCGTCTGCGGTGGTCAAGGTCGGCACCAAAGTTAAAAATATCCGCCTGGTTGAGGGGGATCACGATATCGACTGCAGGATCGATGGCATAGGCGCGATGCAGTTGAAATCGGAATTCGTAAAGAAAGTTTAAGTGACTGGCGTTTTGGATCGGACTCCGGATGAATGATATTCAGCCGAAAAACCCTCTGCATGGCATCACGCTGGAAAAACTGTTGAACGATCTGGTGGCCTTCTATGGCTGGCAGGGGCTCGGGAAAAAGATTGATATCCGCTGCTTTACCCAGGATCCCAGCATTTCATCCAGCCTAAAATTCCTGCGCAAAACCGCGTGGGCGCGCGAGCGGGTGGAAGCGCTGTATATCGAGATGATCAGACGAACCGCCCAGCGGCGTTGAACTTGTTCAACCAACTTCCGTGATGCGGCATGAAAGCCGGCATCGCCCTTATCAGGGCAGCATTTGGGTGACATTAGGGTCGCATGGGTTCTTCTGCCTGGGGAGCGGGGACAAAGAAAAAGTGCCGTGTGCGTTGGTTGCGTGGATCGGCGCCAACCCGGATGCATTGAAGCAGCCGGCCGGCGGGGTGCTGCAACAGGCATTGACGGCGAGATTCCCCTGCAAGGTCAAAAAATAGCCTGCCGGAACAGGTCGCTGAAACGCTGCCTCATGTTTGCCCTTTGTCCGAATCCGATGCACGCCTGCGCGCCAAGATGCTTGCCGAAACCGGCAAGGACGCGGCCGAATGCAAGCCGGTTCTGGCACATGGCAATACCGTCGCCACCGAGTGGACCTGCGATTTTTCCTGCGACCAGATCAAGATCAACGCGGAATAGCGCCGCTAACCGGCAGCACGATCCGCACTTCCGGCGACCCGTTCTCGCGCACAGGCCAGCGCTTTATGGGTGTCCGCGAACAACTCAGGCGTGTGGCGGAAGATCGACTCGATGCCCATTTCCCGCACCAGGCCGGCGCGTTCCAGCGTGCCATACATGCCAGGTTTGACCCCGGACAGCAGCAGATGGCACTGCCGGGCCCGGGCGTGGCGGGCGACCGAGGCGAGCGCCTCGGCGCTGGTGGCGTCCAGGTTGTAGGCGTGCGACAGGCGCAGCACGATCGCGCGCGCGCCGTGTTGAAAAAGCGTCTTCAAGCGACTTTCCAGCACCTCGGCACCTGCGAAATACAGTTCGCCCTGCAGATCGATCGCCACCACATCGGCACAGCGGTCAAAATCCAGCGGCGATTCCCGCCAATGTCCGTCCGACGTCGGTTCGATCAGCACCAGCCGGAAGCTCTCGGCCCGGCGCAACGCATGGATGATCGACATCGTGATGCCGAGGAACAGCGCGTATTCCAGATGCGGCGTCAGCAGCACGCCGATGAAGGTCACCAGCAAGACTCTGCGATCCGCGCCGGTGGTCTGCATCATCAGCCGCATGCGGCCGAGGTTGACCAGTTTCAGGCCGATGTGAATCAGCGTGCCGGCCAGCACCGCGATCGGGATGTAATCGGCCGCCGGCGCCAGCAGCCAGACAATGGCGAGCACCAGAAGACCGGAATAAATCACCGACCAGCGGGTGACGGCACCAGATTCGAAATTGACCGCGGTGCGGGTAAACGACCCCGAAGAGGCGAATCCACCGACCAGTGCCGCGCCGAAGTTGCACATGCCTTCGCCGATCAGCTGGCGATTGGCGTTGAAGCGGTGATCCATCCGCGCCGCCAGCAGTTTGGCGATGGCGATGGCCTCGACCGCGCCGAGCATGCCGATGGCCAGCGCGGTGCTGAGCAGATCGCCGATCTGCGCCCAATGCAGCGACGGCCAGACCAGCTCCGGCAGTTCACGCATCACTGGCTGGATATCGCGCACCAGGCGCAACGCATCCGGCCCGGCCTCGCCCAGGCCGAGCAGCCAGACAACCAGGGTGAGCAATAGCACCGTTAGAAACGGCGCCGGCAGGCGACGGCGCAAGCGCGGTTCCAGCCACTGCAGGCCGCGCACCATGACAAAAGTGGCGATGCCGATGGCCAGCGCGGCGCCATGGCTGTTGCCGATGCTGGCCAGGCTGCGGGCCAGATCGAACAGGCAGTTGTGCGGCGGCGTCCAACCCCACAGCTCGGTGACAAGATCGGCGTGTTCTATGCCGAGCAAGGCGGGCAACTGGTTGACCGCGATGTAGATGCCGGCGCCGGCGGTGAATCCGGTCAGCACCGGTTCGCTGACGAAACGGGTCAGGCTGCCCAGGCGCAGCGCACCGGCAAGCAGTTGGATGGCGCCGATCAACAGCGTCAGGCCGACAATGCGCGCGACCGGGTCGCCAAGTTCAGGACTGAGCGCAATATGGGCCGCCAACATCACCGCAATGGCATTGGTCGGGCCGTTGACCAGGAAAGCTGAACTGCCAAAAACCGCGCCCATGATCGATGCCGCCACCGCAGTCATGATGCCCGCGGAAGGCGGGAAACCGGCGACCAGCGCGTAAGCCATGGCTTGCGGAATGGTGAACAGCGCGACAGTCAGCCCGGCGATCAGGTCACGGCGAACCGTTGCGCTGTCCTGCCGCATCAGGTTGTTCAGCGGGGCAAACAATCTGACGACTTTGCCGTTGCGCAATTCCGTCACAACAGCAGGCTCCGCAGGATATTCGGTGGCACGTTCCGGCCTTGGCTTCGGTTTGCTTTGGGTTTGCTTTGGGTTTGCTCTCGGATTGCATTATCCGTGACATGAACGCGGCACAACCGGCCGGTTTGCCGCGCATGCTGCAACCTGGCGAGAGGATATACAAATTGCTGCTTGCCAGAAACGGCAGCAGTGTCTTTACAGCCAGACCATGCAGCCGCACTCGAAGCGGTGCGCGAGCAGCGGATGGAAGGGGTAGATGCGAATCCGGAACTGATGAAATCCTTCCAGGGGCAGTTTGCCGCAGGTCTGCAGGTCGACCCCGAACAGCTCTGCACCGTCCGCTTGTACGCCTGTCGATTCGAGCGGGATGGAGCAGGTCGTCACAAAACCCTCCATGTTGTTTTCCTGGCCGGCCAGACATTCAACCACCACATCCGATGCATCGAGCCCATTCAACTGGGCCGAAACCGTCAACAGCAGCGGTTCGCCGGTATGGATGGATGCCGGCGGTTTGCAGGCCAGACGCAACTGGATGCCAGGCCAGGCGGCCGCAATGCGACGTTTCCATGCCGATAATTCACTCGCGCCGCTGCCGCCACCGAGCGACAGCGTGTCGCAATGGCGAATCGCAGGGGCGTAGATGTCACGCAGGTAATCCATGCTCATGCGCACGCCATTGAAGCGCGGCAGGATGGTCTTCATCGAGGCCTTCGACTTTTTCACCCAGGCCTCGGGTTCGCCCTCGGCATTGTTTGAATAAAACTGCGGAATGACCTGTTCCTCCAGCAAGGTCAGCAGTTCGCTCGACTCTTGCGCGTCACGCTCGTAGGCCGGCAAATCCGGGTGGTGCGTGATGGCCCAGCCGTTCTCGCCGTCATAGGCTTCCGCCCACCAGCCATCGAGTACGCTCAGGTTGATGCCGCCATTGATCGCGGCCTTCATGCCGGACGTGCCACACGCTTCCATCGGGTATACCGGGTTGTTCAGCCAAACGTCGACGCCGGGCAACAGCTTGCGCGCCATCGCCAGGCTGTAATCCTCGAGCAGCAGTACCTTGCCCTGGAATTCCGGACGCATGCTGATCTCATAGATACTGCGCAGGAGTTCCTGGCCGGGCCGGTCGGCTGGATGCGCCTTACCGGCGAACAGGAACACCACCGGCCGCTCGGGATCGTTGACCAGGCGGGCCAGGCGAGGCAGATCGTTGAACAGCAGACCGGCGCGTTTGTAGGTGGCAAACCGGCGCGCGAAGCCGACGAACAGGGTATTCAGCGAGGCGCTGCTCAGGAAGCGGGTCAGATGAGTGATCATCGATTCCGACAGCCGGTTACGGCGGTGCAGGCGCGTCATCCGCAAGCGCACGTCGTCGAGCATCTGCAGCTTGAGCAGCTGGCGCGTGCTCAGATAAACGTGGTTGGGAATGGTGTCGATGAAGTTGTGCCAAAAAGTCTCGTCGCTGAGCTTGGTGCGCCAGCCGTGGCCAACATACATGTCGAGCAGCGCGATCCAGGAGGGGCCGAGCATGCTGCACACATGCACACCGTTGGTGACATAAGTAAGTGGGTTCTCTTCTGGCGGAATCTGCGGCCAGAGGTGGGACTCCATTTCCGACGCCACCTGGCCGTGAATGCGGCTGACGCCGTTGTGAAAGCGCGATCCGCGCAACGCCAGGCAAGTCATGTTGAAGCCATGCGGCGTGTGCGGGCTGTTGCCAAGCGCCAGAAAGCGCTCCTCGGACATGCCGAGCTTGCCGATCATGTCCTGAAAATAACCGCGAATCAGTGGGTGATGAAAGACGTCATGGCCAGCCGGTACCGGCGTGTGGGTGGTGAACACGGTATTCGCCGCGACCCGTTCCAGCGCCGCTTCCGCATCCATGCCGATGGCCACATATTCGCGGCAGCGTTCGAGGATCATGAAGGCGGCATGGCCCTCGTTGAGATGCCAGACCGATGGCGAATGGCCGAGTGCGCGCAGGGCGCGGGTGCCGCCGATGCCGAACACGATTTCCTGCTGGATGCGGATATCGGTATCGCTGTCATACAGGTGATAGGTGATCTTGCGATCCGCCACGCTGTTTTCGGGAAGATCGCTGTCCAGCAGGTAGAGCTTGACGTGTCCGGCATGCGCCCGCCACACCCGCAACCAAACCGCGCGTCCGGGCAGTTCCACTTGCACGCGTATTTCCTGGCCGTTGCCATCCAGCGCAGGTTGCACCGGCAGATCGGCGGCATCGCTGTGCGGATAGTCCGCCCGTTGTTCGCCACCGGGCAGGATGCGCTGAGTGAAATAGCCCTGGTGATAAAGCATGCCGACGCCGACAAACGGCACGTGCAGATTGCTCATCGACTTCAAATAATCGCCACTGAGGATGCCGAGGCCGCCCGCGTAAATCGGGAGGCTGACATGAAAACCGTACTCGGCGGAAAAATAGGCCACCAGATCGCAGTCCGGGTTCAGGTACTTGCTCACCTCCTCCGACGGCGGCTGCTCCATATAGGTGTCGTACGAAGACAGAACCTGTCGGTATTCAGCCAGCAGTACCGGGTCTCGCGCCGCCGCTTCCAGCTTTCTTTGCGGAATGCGGCGCAAAAAGATCTTGGGATTCTGCCCGCACGCTTCCCAGCACTCCGGGTCAAGAAAGCCGAACAGCCGCTGCACCTCGTTTTCGAACGTGTAATAGAGATCGCCGGCCAGTTCTTCCAGTCGTTTCAGCGACTCCGGCAGGATGGGGTTGATTTCTACACTGATCGTTTCTGGCATGGTGTTCTGTCTCCTCGCTGACTTTCATTGACTGTCTCACCTGCCACCCGGGTGGTTAAGCCACACCCTGCGGAAGCACCTCTCGTGTACCTGTGGCATGGCAACGCGCGGCTGGCCGGCGGCAATCCAGTGGTGCCGTCAGAACGGCTCCGACTTCAGACCGCTGTGTCGACAAACGCTCCAGGCTGACCACCTGAAAATAACCGCCCATCACGGTGACCCGATTGATCCGCCATGCCTTGGTGTCCAGCGTGGCGGTGGGATTCCACTGCCGCATCGAGCGCGCGTAAGGCTCAAAGATCCAGAAATAGATTTCGCTCAGCCGGCGCACCAGCGGCGAGTCAGGCTTGTGGAACTCACCATAGACAAAGCTGCCGCCGGGTTTCAATACGCGCAACGATTCGTCGAAAACCTTCTGTCGCATGGCTGGCGGCAACTCATGGAACAAAAAGAAGCTGATCACATGATCGAAACCGCCATTCTGGAATGGCATGGCGCCAGCGTCGGCCTGTAAATAATGGCTGCCTGCCTGTTGCCGCTGCGTGGATAGCTTGTGCCGGGCATGGCGAACCTCGCTATGCATGATGTCGAGGATGAACAACTCGCCAAATCTGTGGCAACAGTCGGCCAGTCGTTGGCTGAAATTGCCGAATACGCAGGAGACCTGCAAGACGCGCTTGCCGCTGCCGCTTGTGCCGACCTGATCGAGGACCTGTTTGACCAAACGCGAATACTGGAACAGGAGAATGATCGATGAGATGAACTGGCGATCGATCAGCCAAATCAACCAAGGGCTGCGGTAGATCCAATAAACGTGGTTATCGGGCCGCGACTTGCGCGATTCGAACAGGATCACGGAGGCGCGAGTGGTGATGAAGAAGAACCCACCGATGCCGAGTAAAAACAGGAATAGCGTCAGGTACAACATGGGTGGGTGTATCGCTTTCTTCTAGTGGAATGTGTGAACAGCCAGCGGACAAACCCTCTGCCGACTAAGCCCAACGTGCTTCAGTCCAGTGTGGCGCGGCTATAGCGACAAGATCCACTTGGCAATTTTCTCGGCGTCTGCCTTGGCCTTGGGTTGCGGTGGCATCGCCACCTTGCCGTACTTGCCCTTGGATCCCTTGACTGTGCC
>JAIFLB010000108.1 GCA_020049245.1 Betaproteobacteria bacterium
GCCTGCATGCGGCGCGGGCATTGAAGAAGCCGGTGATCGCCACCTACCACACGCTGTTCGAGGAATATCTCCAGCACTACATTCCCTGGCTGCCGGCATCAGGGTTACGCGGCCTGGCGCGTCGTTTTTCACGCGGCCAGTGCAACGCACTCGATGCCATCATCGTGCCGTCCACCGCGATGCGCGATCGGCTCGGCGAATACGGTGTGACCCGGCCGCTGCATGTGCTGCCGACCGGTTTACCGGCAAGCGCTTTCGCTTCCGGCGATGCCGACGAATTCCGCGCCCGCCATGGCATTCCCCCGGAGCGGCCGGTCGCGCTGTTCGTCGGACGCGTGGCGCATGAGAAAAACATCGACTTCTTGCTGCAGGCTGTCACCATCGCCCGCCGCTCCTTGCCCGACCTGCTCTTCCTGATCACCGGTGAAGGCCCCGCCCGCGCCGACCTTGAACATCAGGCCATTCAGCTCGGCCTGCGCGATCAGGTGCGTTTTCTCGGTTATCTCGACCGCAAGCGCGACTTGCCCTCTGCCTATGCCGCCGCCGACGTGTTCATTTTCTCCTCGCGCACGGAGACGCAGGGCCTGGTGTTGCTGGAAGCCATGGCGCAACGCTGCCCGGTGGTGGCGCTATCGATCATGGGTACGGCGGACATCCTGCAACCTGGTCGTGGCTGCCGCATTGCGCCGGATGACCCTGCCGGCTTTGCGCAAGCAATGCTAGGCGTGCTGACTGACCCGGTGCTGCGGCTGCAACTGGGCGGCGAAGCGCGCGCTTATGCCAAGGAATGGTCGGATCAGGCGCTGGCGACAAAACTGGCCGATCTATATCGCTGCCTGTATTGAAGCCTGTATTGAAGCCAGCCTCGCTGAATCAATAACCCTCCCCATGAAGCCACTGCGCATTCTGCTGGTGACCGAAACCTATCCGCCGGAAATCAACGGCGTTGCAATGACCACACAGCGCCTGGTTGAAGGCTTGCGCGCGCGCGGCCATTGGGTTGGTGTGGTGCGACCGCGTCAAGCCAATGATCCGATGAAAGGCGACAGTGAAACCTGGACAGTGCGCGGCCTGCCAATTCCAAACTATCCCAGCCTTCGTCTTGGATTGCCGGCCTATCGGTTACTTGGCCGCCTCATGGATCAGCAACGTCCGGACCTGGTGCATGTGGTGACCGAAGGTCCGCTCGGCTGGGCTGCGGTGTTCGCCGCACGAGCGCGTCGCCTGCCGCTGACATCTGGCTATCACACGCATTTCGCGCAATACAGCAACCACTATCACATCGGCTGGCTGATGCCCTGGGTCACCCGCTGGCTTGATGCGTTGCACCGGCGTTGCCACGCGACCTTCGTGCCGACGCCGGAACTGGCGGCCGAGCTTGCCGCGCGCGGCATTCCAAACGTACAGCCGGTCGGGCGTGGCGTCGATACTGGATTGTTCCATCCAGGACGCCGCGACAGCGCATTACGTGCGCACTGGGGCGTGCAGGACGACGCGCTGGCCTGTCTCTATGTCGGCCGTCTGGCGCCGGAAAAAAATCTCAATGTGGTGACGCAAGCCTTCAGCGCGATCAAGTCTCGAAACCCACTCGCCCGCATGGTCTGGGTAGGCGATGGCCCGGCTCTGGCAAGTTTGCGCGCGGCGCACCCGGAGCATATTTTTGCCGGTTCGCGCGTCGGCGCTGAACTCGCCGCGCATTACGCCAGCGCTGATCTTTTCCTGTTCGGGAGCCTGTCGGAAACCTGGGGCAATGTTCTGACCGAAGCCCTTGCCAGCGGTTTATGCGTCATCACCTACCGGCGTGCGGCAGGTGAGATATTGATTCAGGATGGGAAGAACGGCTGCACGGTGAAGCCTGACGACGCCAACGCCTTCGTCGAAGCCGCGCAGCATTTGGCCAGCTCCCCGGCCAAACGCCAGGAATTCGGTCAGCAGGCCAGTCTGAGCATGTCAGCGCATGGCTGGGACCGCATTATCGAGCGCTACGAAACCGCGCTCCGGAAAGTCTCGGATTCGAGCCAGATGGATTGAACCCGCCGGGATCAATCTTCCGCTGGCTCGTCGAGGTATTTCTGCAGACGGCGTTCAAACACATGGCGGTCGAAACGCCACTCTTCGAGTAGATCAATCGCCAGCTCAAACGCTTTCCTGTCCAGGTCGTACAAACAACCCAGATCGAAATTGGCCGAATTCTCGAGCGCCAGGCAAAGATCTTTCAGGGTGATGACTGCCTTGTCTTCCGGATTTTTCCGAATGAATTTGGCGATGTTCTTGACAGCATTAGCCATGATTTTCTTCCTTACCAATGTAATGCCCGCAAGCGGGCGGATTTATTGTGCTGATGCAATTGTTTGCGGCGAGCGATCTCATCCGGCGGGGAGATCGCATCCAACACGCACTGAGCTCGACCAGTTCCATATACATCATTTCTGGCGGATGGACCGCCAAGCAATGGGCTGCAATTCTTTGCGTTGCCGCCCAATTTGCCAGCACCCCGCTTAGCCAGGGTATCTACCACACGGTTCATATCCAATCCTGTCTGGACAATAGAATAGTCCAACATGACGGCTTCGCGAGCGATGAAAAACCAAGCTGCTGACAACCTGAGTGAGTCCGGAATGGCAGCCAAATCCGTAGCAATGCTTGATGCACCGCAGTGAATTTCATCCGCTGACCATCCAGCAATCGCTGCAACTTCGAAATTGATGGCATGACCGGCCACTAGCGCATCCACATTAAAGTGGAGAGCATATCGAGTCAGGAAGAAAAGAAGATGAAGGATTTATGACAAAAACAAAGGCGTCAATGTCGCATGAGCGACATTGACGCCTTTATCTTGCTGAAGCGGGAGTTTGCTGATGCGTCTATTTCAGCCGAAACGACCAGTGATGTAATCCTCGGTCTGCTTCTGCGTCGGTTTCACGAACAGCTTATCTGTATTACCGAATTCAATTAGTTCACCCAAATACATGAAGGCGGTGAAGTCGGAAATACGCGCTGCCTGCTGCATGTTGTGCGTCACGATGGCGATGGTGTATTCGTTCTTCAACTCATTGATCAGTTCTTCAATCTTGGCGGTCGAGATGGGGTCGAGCGCGGAGGTGGGTTCATCAAGCAGCACGATTTCCGGCTTCACCGCGATAGTCCGGGCGATACACAAACGTTGTTGCTGACCGCCTGACAAAGACAAACCGCTCTGTTGCAGCTTGTTCTTCGTTTCTTCCCATATCGCGGCCTTACGCAACGCCCATTCAACGCGATCATCCATTTCCGATTTCGCCAGTTTTTCGTAAAGTCGAACACCAAAGGCAATGTTTTCGTAGATCGTCATCGGGAACGGCGTCGGCTTCTGGAACACCATGCCGATCTTGGCCCGCACCAGATTCACGTCCTGCTTCTTGTCGAGCAGATTCTTGCCATGGAAATTGATCTGCCCTTCGGCACGCTGTCCGGGGTAAAGGTCATACATGCGGTTAAAAGTACGTAGCAACGTGGACTTACCGCAACCGGACGGACCGATGAAAGCCGTCACCCGGCTTTTTGCAATATCCATTGAGACATTGGTCAAACCACGGAATGCACCGTAATAGAAATTCAGGTCTCGGATGGACAGGATGGATTCGCCATCGGCTGTAGTTTGGCTGGTGGACATTTAAGACTCCGGGTTCAAGCTGAAACTTTATTGCGGAACATGATGCGCGCAATGATGTTGATGGCGAGCACGATCAGGGCAATCAACAGCGCGCCACCCCAGGCCAAGCTGACCCAGTTGTCATACGGGCTCATCGCGAACTGGAAGATCACCACCGGCAGGTTGCCCATCGGTTCTGACATATCGGTGCTGAAGAACTGGTTGTTCAGCGCGGTGAACAACAACGGCGCGGTTTCACCCATGACGCGAGCGATGGCGAGCAGAATGCCGGTCACCACGCCCGCCTTGACCGCACGCAAGGTCACTTTCAGCGATACCTGCCAGCGCGGCGCACCAACGGCAAAAGCGGCTTCGCGCAACGCGGTGGGCACCAGCAGCAGCATGTTCTCGGTGGTACGCACCACGACCGGGATCGCAATCAACGACAAGGCCACCGATCCAGCCCAACCCGAGAAGCCACCGAGCGTCGCCACCATCAATGCATAGACGAACAGGCCGACAACGATGGACGGCGCCGACAACATGATGTCGGTGACGAAACGAGTGGTAGCGGCAAATTTCGATGTCGCACCGAATTCAGCCAGGTAGATGCCCGCCAGAATGCCGATCGGGGTCGATACCAGAGTCGTTACGCCGATGATCATCAGGCTACCGACGATGGCGTTGCGCAAACCGCCGCCCTCACTACCCGGCGCCGGCGTGTCCTGGGTGAAGAATTCCCAGCTCAGCGCATTGAAGCCGTTATAGAACAGAGTCCACAGGATCCACATCAGCGCGGCGAGGCCGAAGGCCATGGCGACCATGGACAGGGCGATACCGATACGGTTGGTCAGGATGCGGCGCGAATAGAGTTGCATGATCAGATTCCTGTCCGGCTCAAATGCCTTGCTTGGCGATACCGCGCTTGATCAACCATTGGGAAATGGCCAGCACGATGAAGGTGATGATGAACAGCACCAGACCAAGGGCGAACAACGACGAAATATGCAAGCCGGGATCGGCTTCGCCGAACTCGTTGGCCAGTGTCGAGGCAATCGAAGTACCTGGCGCAAACAGGCTGCCGACAATCCGGTTGGCGTTGCCGATGACGAAGGTGACCGCCATCGTTTCTCCCAAGGCGCGACCAAGGCCCAGCATGATGCCGCCGATAACACCGACCCGCGTGTAGGGCAGAACGATATTGGTGACGACTTCCCAAGTGGTGCAGCCGACGCCGTAAGCCGACTCTTTCAATTGCGGCGGCACGGTTTCGAACACATCACGCATCACCGAGGCGACAAACGGGATCACCATCAGCGACAACACGATGCCTGCGGTCAGGATGCCGACGCCAATCGGCGGGCCGGCAAACCAGCCGCTGATGATCGGGGTATCGCCGACCAGTTCCTGGAGATACGGTTGCACATGCTCGGCAAACAACGGCGCGAACACGAACAGGCCCCAGATACCGTAGATGATGGAGGGCACACCGGCGAGCAATTCGATTGCCGTACCGAGCGGCCGGCGCAACCAGGCCGGACAAGTTTCGGTCAGAAACAAGGCGATACCGAAGCTGACCGGCACCGCGATGACCAGCGCGATGATCGAGGTCACCACCGTGCCGTAGATGGCGCTTAACGCGCCGTACTGATCTTCCGGCACGTTCCAGACATTGGTCCACAGGAATGCCGGGCCGAATTCCCTGAACACCGGCATCGCTTCGATTGCCAGCGAAATCAGGATACCGACCAGTGCCGCCAGCACGATGAAGGCAAACACCATCGTGACCTGATGGAAGAACATGTCCTGCAGTTTGAATTTCCTGACCTGGGCGGCATGCAGATCAACGGTGTGGGTCGCTTCGCTCATGGCGATATTTCCTGATCAGATTAAGTTTTCTGCGGAAATCTCCTTGCTCTGCAAAGAACAAGCAAAGAGGCTTCCGAAGAAAGTTCGGGCGCGGCGATTGACCGCGCCCGAACTGTTCAAACAAGTATTACTTGATGTTCTTCATTTCGGCTTCAACCATCTTCACCACATTGGCGGGAAGCGGCACGAAACCGAGTTCTTCGGCCATTTTCTGACCGTTGTTCAGCGACCAAGTGAAGAAGTCGACAACGCCTTTCTGCTTGGCGGCATCCGAACCCTTTTCATAAACCAAAGCATAGGTGGCGCTGGTGATCGGCCAAGCGTTCTTGTGAGCCTGATCGAGCAGGTCAGGGGCCATGCCCTTGACCTTGAAGTTGGCACCAGCAGCAGCATCAGCGACAGCATCCTGATTCGGCACGATGTAGTTGCCAGCCTTGTTCTTCAGTGCGACAAAAGTCATTTTGTTCTTCATCGCATCGGCGATATCGACATAGCCAATAGTGCCGGAAATCTTCTGCACGTTGGCGGCGACGCCCGGGTTGCCCTTGCCGCCCACGGCATTAACCGGCCAGTTGACGGTGTTGCCTGCGCCGACATCACGCTTGAACGCAACCGATTGCTTGGCCAGGTAATTCGAGAAGGCGTAGGTGGTGCCAGAACCATCGGAACGATGTGACACGGTGATCGCGGTAGCGGGCAACGTCATACCGGGATTCAGCTTGGCAATCGCGGGGTGATTCCACTTGGTGATGGCGCCGCGGAAGATCTCAGCGGCAGTCGCACCATCGAGCTTCAGCTTACCGGATTCGATGCCGGGGACGTTGATCACGATGGTGACGGCACCCATCACGGTCGGAATCTGCACCAAACCCATGGAATCCAGCAGCTCTTCCTTCAAAGGCGCGTCGGAACCACCAAAGTCGACAGTCTTGGCCTTGATCTGCTTGACGCCACCGGAAGAACCGATGCCTTGGTAGTTGACCTGATTTCCGGTTGCGCCTTTGTAGGCTTCGGCCCACTTGGTGTAGACAGCATACGGGAAGGTCGCGCCAGCGCCGGTGATATCTGCCGCCAGAGCAGACAGGCTCAAGGACATGGCGGCGACCAGGGTGGACAGTTTCAGCAGGGTACGTTGGGTATTCATATTCAATCTCCAGACAGTTGCGTCATTGGTTAATGGCCGCAGGAGCTTATCTGTCGATTATTACAACCTCGTGACAATTGTAATGATATGCACCCAAATCCCTTTAAATCCTTACACCCCCGCAGCTGAACGCACCGCATCTGCAATATGGTCCGCAGTACGCCTGACCTGCATCTCGTCTCGCCCTTCCACCATGACCCGAATCAGCGGTTCGGTGCCGGAAGCACGCAGTACCACGCGGCCACTATCACCCAATTCAGCCTCAACCTCAGCCACCGCCTGCGCCACGCCGGCATGACCATCGGTCTTGAAACCTCGTGCGACGCGCACGTTGAGCAGAATCTGCGGAAAAGCCGGGCAATCTCGCGTGTACTCAGCCAGAGAACGGCCGGAACCGCGCAGTGCCGCCAGCACTTGCAGCGCAGAGACAATGCCGTCTCCGGTGGTGTGCTTGTCCAGACAAAGGATGTGGCCCGAAGCCTCACCGCCAAGCAGCCAGCCGTTTTTCTGCAACAACTCCAGTACATAGCGGTCGCCGACATTGGCGCG